>VERC01000154.1 GCA_018882825.1 Acidimicrobiia bacterium
CGCAAGAACTACTTCTATCCGGACATGCCGAAGGACTATCAGGTCAGCCAGTACGACCGTCCGATCAACGTCGACGGTTGGCTCGATCTCCCCGACGGCACCCGGGTCGGTATCGAGCGGGCTCACATCGAGGAGGACACCGGCAAGAACACCCACGCCGGTGGCAGCGGTCGCATCCACGGCGCCGACTACTCGCTCGTGGATTACAACCGGGCCGGGGTGCCACTGGTGGAGATCGTCGGGCGACCGCACATCCGCCATCCCGAGCAGGCCAGGACCTACATCGAGGAACTGCGAGCCATCCTCCTCGCCACCGGCGCGTCCGATGCCCGCATGGAGGAAGGTTCGCTGCGGGTCGACGCCAACGTGTCGGTCCGTCGTGTCGGCGACGATGCGCTCGGCACGCGCTGTGAGATCAAGAACCTGAACTCGCTGCGCTCGCTCGGCCGAGCCATCGAGTACGAGGCGCGTCGTCAGGTCGATCTGTTGGAGACCGGTGAGCGCGTGCGTCAGGAGACGCGCCACTGGGACGAAGGCGCCGGTCGTACCCGGCCGGGCCGGTCCAAGGAGGAGGCGGAGGACTACCGCTACTTCCAGGAGCCCGACCTCGTGCCTCTGGCCCCCGACGCAGCGTGGGTCGCCGCCGTCGACGCCGCACTGCCGCCGCTGCCGGCGGCGCGACGACAGGCGCTGGCCGAGGTCTCCGGTGTGGCCGTCACCGATCCGGGCGTCGTCATCGCCGTGCAACGCGATCTCGACGCGCTGGCCGTGGCCGCCGTCGGTGCCGGGGGCGATCCCCGACGGGTGCTCACCCATGTGGAGCACAACCTGGCCGTCGACGGCGCCGACCGACTCGACCCGTCGTCGCTGGCCGCGCTGGTGGCGATGGAGACCGCCGGCGATCTCACCGCCACCCAGGCAAAGACGGTCCTGGCCGAGATGGTCACCTCAGGTCGGAGCCCCGACGTGATCGCCGCCGAACTCGGCTTCGAGGTCATGGACACCTCCGAGCTGGAGGCGGTCATCGTCGCCGTCATCGCCGAGAGTCCCGGCGAGTGGGACGACTTCCGCTCCGGCGACGAGAAGCGCCGCGGGAAGTTGCAGGGCTTCTTCACCGGCAAGGTGATGAAGGCCACCAAGGGTCAGGCCGACGGTCGCGCCGTGGCCGAGATCCTCGGTCGACTCGCCGCCGGCTGAGTCGACCCGCCCTATCGGTGACTCGCCCCCGTCCCTAGGTTGGCGGTCGGTCGACGACACCAGGAGGACACGATGCCCGCGGCGTCCATGCAGCCCATCACCGGTGGTTCCGGACCGGCCCGGTCGGTTCGTTCGAACCGACGCACGGTCGCCGCCATCGCGCTGCTGGCCCCGGCGACGATGCTGACGCTTTCGTGTGCCGGTTCGTCGGGCACATCGTCGACGCCGGCCTCGTCGACATCGACAATGGCGACCGCGACCACGGCGACCACGATGGCGCCCTCACCGGTGTGCGACGCGTTGCTCGATGCCGTGGGCACGTTGCTGGCCGGGGAGGGCGCGACCGAGTGGTCGTCGATGGTGGAGACGTTGGGCGCCGTGACACCGCAACTGCCCGAGGACCTGCGGGGTGACTGGACGATCGTGCTCGACCGCCTCGCTGCGGTGGGCGAGGGACCGGGCGCGGCGCCGCTGGACCTGAACGATCCGGCTTCGGTGCAGCGTTATGCCGAACAGCTCATGTCGCCGGACGAACCGGGTCTGGCCCGGGCGCTCGGCAACATCCAGGACTTCGTCGAGACCCGGTGCCCGACCTGACCTCAGTCGGTCAGGGGCACCCCGTTGGCGTCGGTCAGGAAGCTGGGGTTCTTGACGAGGATCAGGATTCCCTCGACCAGGCCCCAGATCGAGCCGATGCCGCAGGTCACGAAGGTCACGATGATCTGGAGCACGGCCTTCTTGTTGTACCCGAGGTAGAAGTTGTGGATGCCGAGGCCTCCGAGGAGGATCCCGAGGATCCCCGCGACGACGCGGGACTTGGGGGCGCCGGCCGCAGGCGGCGGAGCGGGTGGTGTGGGTGGTGGTGTCGTCATGGGCGGGACAGTAGCCAAGGTCTCCACGACGCGCTCGGGGAACGCTGGCCGGCCGGGGAGTTGCCATCGACACGAACCGGCGGCCACACTGGAGGTTCTGTGAGCACGATCCGTTCGACCTCGCTCGTAGTACCCGACTAGCGCCCGCCGGTCCTCACCGACGCGCGCATCCCCCGGCCTCCCTCGCGGGAGGCCGTTGTCGTTGCCCCGCTCCCTCCGCCCCCGCATCCCCGACCCGGACCAGGAACCTCCCATGACGATGAACCCTCCGACGAACGGCGGCGCCGCCCTCATCCGGGCCCTCGAGCTCGAGGGTGTCGATGTGATCTTCGGCCTGCCCGGCGGGGCGATCCTCCCCGTCTACGACCCGATCATCGACTCGCCCATCCGCCACATCCTCGTGCGGCACGAGCAGGGCGCGGGTCACATGGCCGAGGGCTACGCCCACGCCACCGGTCGACCCGGTGTCGCCATGGTCACCAGCGGTCCGGCCGCCACCAACATCGTCACGCCCCTGGCCGACGCCTACATGGACTCCGTCCCCATGGTCGTCATCACCGGTCAGGTCGGTTCGGCCGGCATCGGTCTCGACGCCTTCCAGGAGGTGGACACCGTCGGCATCACCCGGTCGATCACCAAGCACAACGAGTTGGTGACCCGGGCCGAGGACATCCCGCGGATCGTGCGCGAGGCGTTCCACATCGCCACCACCGGCCGTCCCGGCCCCGTGCTCATCGACATCCCGAAGGACATGGTCGATCCGAACCATCCGAATTCGAAGATGGAGTGGTACTGGCCCGAGTCGGTCGATCTGCCCGGGTACTCGCCGAGACTGGAGGGCGATCCGGCCGCCATCGAGGCCGCCGCCCGACTCATCCTCGCCGCCGAACGTCCAGTCCTCTACGTGGGCGGCGGCATCCTCAAGGCCCGCGCCGCCGAACCGCTGCGGGCCCTGGCCGAGTTGCTGGAGATCCCCGTGGTCACCACGCTCATGGCCCGAGGCGCCATCCCCGACGATCACCCGCTGTGCCTGGGCATGCCCGGAATGCACGGCAACTACACCGCGGTGACCGCCATGCAGGAGTCCGACCTGCTCATCGCCCTCGGTGCCCGCTTCGACGATCGCGTCACCGGCAAGGTGTCGACGTTCGCGCCCGAGGCGAAGATCATCCACGTCGACATCGATCCCGCCGAGCACGGCAAGGTGCGACGCCCCGACGTGGCCATCGTCGGCGACTGTCGCCTCGTCATCGGGGAACTGCTGGTGGCGTTGCGCACCTTGGGCGCGCCCGACGCCGGGGCCGATCTGCGACCGTGGCGCTCGACGCTGAGTGGGTGGCAGGAGAAGTACCCGCTGGCCTACGAGCAGTCCGAGGTCGGTGACCTGCTCAAGCCGCAGTACGTGCTCGAGATGCTCAGTGGCTCCGTCCCGGAGGACTGCATCGTCGCCTCGGGTGTCGGTCAGCACCAGATGTGGACCTCGCAGTACTGGAAGTTCACCCATCCCTACACGTGGATCAACTCCGGTGGGCTCGGCACCATGGGCTTCTCGGTGCCCGCCGCCATCGGCGCCAAGGTCGGTCGTCCCGACCGCATGGTGTGGGCCGTCGACGGTGACGGGTGCTTCCAGATGACGGCGCAGGAACTGGTCACCGCCGCGGCCGAGCGCATCCCCGTGAAGATCGCCATCCTCAACAACGCCTATCTCGGCATGGTGCGTCAGTGGCAGGAGATGTTCTACGAGGAGCGCTACTCCGAGGTGTACCTGTCGCCCGACCTCCCCGACTACAAGATGTGGGCCGAGGCGATGGGATGTGTGGGCATGCGGGTCGAGTCGCCCGAGGACGTGCTGCCGGCCATCGAGCGGGCCAACGAGATCGACGATCGACCCGTCGTCATCGACTTCCGCACCGACTCGCGCGAGAAGGTGTTCCCCATGGTCCCCGCCGGGGCGTCGAACTCCGACATCGTCGTCGGCCCGGAGCCCCGATGAGCGCCCCGGGAGCGGAGACCGCATCGGCCGGGGAAGCGGCGCTCGACGTGCGCCACCACATCCTGTCGGTACTGGTGGAGAACAAGCCCGGTGTGCTCGCCCGCGTCGCCGGACTGTTCGCCCGGCGCGGCTTCAACATCTTCTCGCTGGCGGTGGCCCCCACCGACGATCCGCGTCTCAGTCGCATCACCATCGTCGTCGACGTGCGCTCGACGCCCCTCGAGCAGGTGACCAAGCAGCTCGACAAGCTCATCAACGTGGTGCAGATCGACGAACTGGCTCCCGACTCGGCGGTGGAGCGCGAGTTGATGATCGTCACCGTCACCGTGGATGCCGCCGGCCGGGCCGACCTCCTCGCCCTCACCGCCGAGTACAGCGGCGTCGTCCTCGACGAGGCCGCCGACCGGGTCACCGTGTCGCTGGGTGGCACCCCCGAGGCGCTCGACGCCTTCACCGCCCGCATGGGCTCGGCCGTGGTCGCCTACCAGCGCACCGGTCGCATCGCCCTGCCCCGCATCGCCCGCTGAGACGGCGGTTCGACCGCCCGCCGGGGCGGCCCTAACCTGCCGGTTCCTTCCATCCGGTCGTCGGACGACGGCCGCTCGACGTCCAGGAGTTCCCGTGGCCACCGTCTACTACGAGGCTGACGCCGACCGTTCGTTCATCGCCGACCGCAAGGTGGCGGTGATCGGGTACGGATCGCAGGGCCATGCCCATGCCCTCAACCTGAAGGACTCCGGCGTCGACGTGGTCGTCGGCCTGCGTGAGGGGTCGTCGTCGAAGGCCAAGGCCGAGGCCGAGGGTCTGCGCGTGCTCCCCATCGCCGACGCGGTGGCGTGGGCCGACGCCATCATGATCCTGCTGCCCGACACCGAGCAGAAGGCCGTCTACGACGCCGACATCGCCCCGAACCTGGCCGAGGGTGACGCGCTGTTCTTCGCCCACGGGTTCAACATCCGTTTCGACCGCATCGTGCCGCCCGCCGGTGTCGATGTCGTGATGGCCGCCCCCAAGGGTCCCGGTCACCTCGTCCGTCGCACCTACTCCGAGGGCGGCGGTGTGCCCTGCCTCATCGCCGTCGAGCAGGACGCCACCGGCCATGCCCGTGACGTGGCGCTGGCCTACGCCGACGCCATCGGCGGCACCCGCGCCGGCGTCATCGAGACGACGTTCACCGAGGAGACCGAGACCGACCTGTTCGGCGAGCAGGCCGTGCTGTGCGGCGGCGTCACCGCGCTGGTGCAGGCGGGGTTCGAGACGCTCACCGAGGCCGGGTACCAGCCCGAGATGGCCTACTTCGAGTGCCTGCACGAGGTGAAGCTGATCGTCGACCTCATGTACGAGGAGGGGATCGCCGGCATGCGCTACTCCATCTCCGACACTGCCGAGTACGGCGACGTCACCCGCGGACCCCGCGTCATCACTCCGGCCACCAAGGCCGAGATGAAGAACATCCTCGACGAGATCGTGTCGGGTCGCTTCGCCGACGAGTGGATTGCCGAGTCGGAGTCGGGCCGGAAGCGGTTCAACGAACTGCGCAAGGCCGGTGCCGAGCACCCGATCGAGAAGACCGGCAAGGAACTGCGGTCGATGATGCCGTGGATCTCCGCTGGTCGGAAGAGCGTGGCCGAGACCTCGGGCGGCGCGCAGGGCTGAGGCCCGGTCCGGCGCTCCCGGACCCCTCGGTCATCCCTCGCCCACCGACGCGCCCCGCTCGGCGCTCACACGCGGATGACCTCGAAGCCGAGCCCTTCGATGAAGTCCCCGTCCTGCGTCATGACGGGGATGCCGTGCGCCATTGCGGTGGCGGCGATCCATGAATCGTTCGCCTTCATCCTTCGATCTGATTCGCGGAGGAGGGCCCGGAGCTCGGCCCAGCGTTCGGCGACCGAACGGTCGATGGGAAGCGGTTCGAGCCGCATCGCCCGAGTGAGCGTCTCGAGG
>VERC01000155.1 GCA_018882825.1 Acidimicrobiia bacterium
GCACCAGACCCGCCTTGAAACAGGCGAACAGGGCCTCGAGGTACTCGGCCGAGTTCATGAGGTATTGGGCCACGCGCGCCCCACGCTCCAGACCGGCTTCGACGAGTCCGAGGGCGACCGATTCCGAACGCGCCTCCCAGTCGGCCCACGAGCGCACCGTGTCTCCACGGATGACCGCCGGCCGCTCTGGTTGCGCGGTGGCGATCGCCTCCCAGACGTCGGCGAAGTTCCAGTTCGTGGCGTTCATCGACGCGTCCGCTCAGTCGCCGCCCGGCGTGCGCTCTCCCACGAGCGCCTGCCGGAGGGAGTTGAAGGCGACACCGCGGGGGAACCCTCCATAGGTGGCGATGGTGACCGCCATCTCCTCGAGATCGGCCGAGGTGAGATCGCCGAGGTCGAGTGCGGAACCCATGTGCATGCGTGTGATGTCGTCACGTCCGAACATGGCCAGCACGGTCAGGATCACCATGCGCCGCTCGCGGGTCGTCAGTTGACCTCGGTTCCACACCATGGCGAAACCGACGTCGCCGACGAACTCCCCGAACGAGCCTTCCGGCATGGGGGGCGGGGGCGGGAACGACATCGCCTTCGACCATCCCGATTCGAACGCCTCGCGCTTCGATTCGTCGTTCACCATCTCGCATCACCCCCGACGGCGGTCCGATCGTGAACCACGGGCAGAGGATAGGTTGCGCCCATGGCCGACCGCATCACCGACGAGGGTGTGGCCCGGCTGCGCGAACGCATCGGGATCGCCCGTCCCCACAGCGCGCCACCGCATTACCTGTTCCCCAACGAGGATGCCTTCCGGCACGTGGCCATGGCCTGTGGCGATGACAATCCGTTGTGGTGCGACCGGGACTACGGCGCCACCACGCGCTGGGGTGGACCAATCGCCTCGCCGCAACTGGTCGGAGGCGACACCCTCATCGGCGAGGACGAGGTCGTGGAGGTCACCCCCGAGCAGCGGGAACTGCTCAAGGGCGACCCCATCGGTGGCGTGCACGCGTTCTATTCCGGGTCGCGGCGGGAATGGTGGAACCCGCTGCGTCCGGGCGCGGCGGTGGTCCGCCGCAATGCGCTGATCGGCGTCCACGACAAACGGAGTTCCTTCGCCGAACGGGCGGTGCATGAATGGTTCGGGGAGGGGTTCGCCGTCCGTGGTGGTCCCGTGCTCTCCGGTCAGTACCGGCTGATGATCCGGGCCGAACGGGAGAAGGCGGTGGCCCGGTCGACCAACGACGCCGTGGAGATCGAGCCCTACACCGACGAGGAGATCGAGGCCATCTCCACCGCCGTGGCCGGGGAACGAGCGCGCCGTCGCGGCGCCGAGCCCCGATGGTTCGAGGACGTCACCGAGGGAGACGACATGGGCACCCTCGTGAAGGGTCCGTTGCGAGTGACCGACATGGTGGTCTGGCACACCGGGATGGGGATGGGCCTCTACGGCGTCGCCGCCCTCCGGCTCGGCCACGACCAGCGACGCCGGATGCCCCGTTTCTTCCGGCCCGACGACCTCAACATCCCCGATGTGCAACAGCGCGTCCACTGGGATGCCGAATGGGCCCGGCGTGCCGGGAACCCGACCAGTTACGACTACGGACGCATGCGTGAGACCTGGCTCATCCACCTGTGCACCGACTGGATGGGCGACGACGCCTGGTTGTGGGAACTCGACTGCCAGTTCCGTCGTTTCAACTACGTGGGTGACACGCACTGGATGAAGGGGACGATCGTGCGCAAGTTCCTCGCCCCCGGCGATCGTCCTGCGGTCGACTGCGAGGTGTGGGGCGAGAACCAGCGCGGCGAACGGACCACTCCCGGTCACGCCACGATCCTGTTGCCGTCACACGAGTACGGACCGGTGCGTCTTCCTGAACCACCGGGCGGAGCCACGAACTGTCAGGAGGCCCTCGATGCCCTGGCCACTCGCTTCGCCGCCGACGAGGGCGGCGCCGGAGCGCCCGCCGGGTCCTCACTCCTCGACGGACCGCTCCTCGACTGACCACTGCGCGGCGAGTTCCCGCCGCAGGAGTTTGCCGATCTCGTTCCGGGGCAGCACATCGATCGCCAGGAAGCGCACCGGCACCTTGTAGGGCACGAGATGGGTCCGGCAGTGGTCCACCAGTACCGGTTCGTCGACCGCACCGACGACGAAGGCGACCGGGACCTCTCCCAGTCGCTCGTCGGGCACCCCCACGACCGCGGCGTCGACGACCTCCGGATGCAGTCGGAGCACCTCCTCCACGGCATCGGGGAAGACCTTGTTGCCGCCGCGGTTGATCACGTCACTGCTGCGTCCCTCGATCCACACGAACCCGTCGTCATCGATCCGGGCGATGTCCCCGGTGTCGATGAAGCCCTCCGCATCACGACGGGAGTCGAGTCCCACGGCCGATTCCCGCGGCCGGACCAGCAACCGACCGTCCTCGGCGAGTCGCACCTCGACACCGGGATGCGGTCGACCGGCGGCACCGACCTTCTCGGGCCACTGCCTGGCGTCGGCCGCCGTCCAACCGATGACCTCGCCCATCTCCGCCTGCCCGTAACTGTTGAGCACGAACACACCGAAACGTTCGGAGAACCTCCGGGCCTGCAACGGTGACAATGGCGCGGTGATCGACCGGAGATAGGTCAACGGCGTCAAGGACGGCACCCCGGACTCCAGCACCGTCACCATCGCCGCCGGTGGGAGCACCGTCGAACGGATGGAATGCCGGCCGATCAGGGTGGCGAACTCGTGCGGATCGAAGCGATCCATGAGCACCAGCGCGGCGCCCACCCGCAGCCCGAACAGGGTGTTGTAGAGACCGGCGTTGAGGGCCATCGACACCGGTATCAGGTTCGGCATGGGCGGACCCGTGCGACCGGTCCCCGCCCGCAACGGACCGACCATGCGATCGAGCAGTTCGAGATAGCCGGTGTGGGTGTGCAGGATCGGCGCGGGTCGGCCGGTGGTACCCGAGGTCCACACCACGAAGGCGATGTCGTCGCCATGGATGCGATCGCCCTCCAACCGGTGCACGCCGTCCCGATCGACGAGCGCCGCCGCGCCGGTCTCGGCACAGATCGACGCCACCTCGGTCGACGTGGCCCGGTCGTTGACCGGAACCAGCACCGCGCCGAGGTCCCACACCGCCGCCATGGTGCACAGCAGTTCGGGCCCGTTGGGCAGCTGGACGGCCACGGCCCGACCGCCACCGTCGCCGAGTTCGAGGCCGAGCCGATCGGCGAGCTCGCGCACTCGGGCCCGGACCGCGCCGGCGGTCCACGCACCTTCGGGGTTGTGCACGAGGTCCTCGTCATCGGCGAAGGGATGACCGAGCACCAGGTCCGACAGTCGCATTCAGTCGCCGATCGTCCAGCGGGGCTCGCGCCTCTCGGCGAAGGCTCGGGGTCCCTCGGTCTGATCGGGGTGGCCCCACATCGACACGAGATCCACCGCGCCGGCGCGACAGGCCTCGGTGAGACCCATCTCCAGTGCACCCCACAGGGCCCGCTTCGACGCCGCCATCGCCCCCGGGGAATTGCGCGCCACCTTCTCGCCCAGCTCCTGCGCCACCTCCCGCAATCGCTCCGGTGGATCGACGACCTCGCTCACCATTCCCAGTTCGAAGGCCCGTTGCGCCGACATTCGCTCATGACGACCGACCAGTGCCATCCGCATGACCGCCTCGAACGGCATTTTGCGCAGCAGACCGATCGCCTCGATGGCCACCACCTGTCCCACGGACACGTGCGGATCGAAGAACTGGGCATCACTGGCGGCGATCACGATGTCCGCATCGGCGACCCAGTGGAATCCACCGCCGGCACAGATCCCGTTGACGGCGGTGATCACCGGTTTCGTCACCTTCTGGTGCCATGAGGTGAAGTGGAGATCGAAGTTCTCGAGCGACTCGCGGTAGCGCTCCATGCCGATGCCGTCGGACGCGATCTCGGTGACGTCCACGCCGGTCTGGAAGGCACGACCGTTCCCGGTGTGGACGATCACCCGTACGGCCGGGTCGGCCTCCAGTTCGAGCCACGCCTCGGCGAACTCGTCACGCATCGTGTTGTTCATCGCGTTCAACTGCTCGGGACGGTCGTTGAGCAACCACCCGACCGGTCCGTGCCGCTCCACCACGAGGGTCTCGTAACGGTTGGTCATCGATCCACCTCCGGTGCGCTCCAGTCGGCCTCCCGCCGTTCGGCGAAGGCGCGTGGCCCCTCCGTCTGATCAGGATGCCCCCACATCGACACGAGATCGAGCGCGCCGGCCCGGCAGGCGTCGGTGAGACCCGTCTCCAGGGCCCGCCACAGCGCCCGTTTCGAGGCCGCCATCGCCGCCGGGGAGTTGCGCGCCACCTTCTCGGCCAACTCCTGCGCCACCTCCCGGAGCCGCTCGGGCGGATCGACGACCTCACTCACCATCCCCAGTTGATGGGCCCGTTGCGCCGACAGGCGCTCGTGCCGCCCGGTCAGGGCCATGCGCATCACCGATTCGAACGGCATACGGCGAGCGAGACCGATCGTCTCGAAGGCGCTGACCTGACCCACCGAGACATGCGGATCGCAGAACTCGGCATCCGAGGCGCACAGCACGATGTCGGCGTCGGCCACGAAGTGCAGTCCTCCTCCGGCGCACATGCCGTTGACCGCAGCGATCACGGGCTTCGAGACGCCACAGTGCCACGCCGTCATCCGCAACTCGGCGTCACGCGTGCGCCGGGACTGCTCGCGCAACGCGTCACGGTCCTGTGCCAGTTGCACCACGTCGAGCCCGGTCTGGAACGACGCACCGTTGCCGGTGTTGACGATCACCCGCACGGCGGGATCGGCATCGAGTTCGGCCCATGCTCCGGCGAGCGCGCCCAGCATCGATGCGTCCATGGCGTTGCCCACGTCGGGACGATCGAACACCAACCACCCGATGGCGCCGTGACGCTCGATCAGAAGTCCCGAACCCATTCGCGTCCCCTCAACTCCGCGGGATGTCGCGCCAGGGCGCACCCGACCACGGATCGGGTTCACGGGGCAGCCCGAGCACCCGCTCGGCGAGGATGTTCTTGTTGACCTCGGTCGTCCCACCCTCGATGGTGTTGGCCCGGCTGCGCAGCATGCCCTTGACCTCGCGGGGCAGGTCGGCGGACGAGGCACCGTCGGCGGATCCCACCCACGCCAATGCGCGACTGCCGAGCAGATCGACGGCGAGCGACTGGATGCGCTGGTTGAGCGAGCCCTGATGCACCTTGCCGATCGAACTGGCCGGACCCGGTGGCCGCCCGGCCTTCAGTCCGGCCCGCACCCGTTGGTTGGTCCACGAGCGGATGCGTTCCTCGGACCACACCCGCATCACCGCCTGACGGACCCGCGCATCGGACCAGCCCCGCTCGCGACCCTCGGCGTCGTTGGCCCGCGCCATGGTCACCAACGCCTCGGCCCCCGATCCCCCGATGCGATCGACGCCCCCGGAGCCCGAGCCGGCCACCATCTGACGCTCCCCCGACAGCGTCGCGTTGGCCACGCGCCAGCCGTCACCGACCGCTCCGATCCGATGGGAGTCGGGAACGCGAACGTCGTCGAGGAACGTCTCGTTGAAATCCACCTCGCCGGTGATGTGACGCAGGGGACGGACCTCGACGCCGGGCGCGTGCAGGTCCACGACGAAATAGGTGATGCCGGCCCGCTTGGGTACATCGGGATCGGTCCGGGCGAGAGTCACGCCGAGATCGGCCGTATGGGCCCAGGTGCTCCAGACCTTCTGCCCGTTGAGTCGCCAGCCGTCGCCGTCGCGCTCGGCCCGGGTCGCCAGCGATGCGAGGTCGGAGCCGGCACCCGGCTCGCTGAACAGCTGGCACCACTTCTCCTCGTTGCGCACCATCGGGAGCAGGAACCGGGTTCGTTGCTCTTCGGTGCCGTGGGCGAACAATGCCGGAGCGGCGAGGTTCAGTCCGAGCGGATTGAGACGACCGAGATTGAACGGTTGCAACTCGACCTCGACGGCGCGGGCCACCGCGGGCT
>VERC01000156.1 GCA_018882825.1 Acidimicrobiia bacterium
GTACTGCTCGAGCAGCATGGTGTGCCAGTAGTGGGCATCACGGGTGCGCCCCAGCCGGTTGACGGCGATCCCGGCCACCGCCGGGCGACCACCACGCCGGGCGGCGATGCGGGAGATGGTCAGTTGCACCGCAGCGACGCCGTCGGAGGCCCATGCGCCCGGTTCGGTGACGACGAGGGCCCGGTCGGCGGCGAACAGACCGTTGATGGTGAGCAGACCGAGCGAGGGTGGACAGTCGATGACCACGAGGTCATAGCCGTGATCGGTGAGGGCGAGTTCCAGTCGATCCTGCGCACCCACCGGATCGTTGGCCAGTTGTGGTTCACGCACCGACAGCGCCGGCGACGAGCACAGTGCGTCGGGCACCGAGCCGCCGTCGATGTGCCACGCCGAGGGCAGGGCCAGGGCCTGAGCACCGCCGGGACGGTCGGCGTCGAGGGCGGCATCGACGGTGGTGGACGGTTCCCAGAGGCCGAGGCCGGCGGTGGCGTTGGCCTGCGGATCGAGGTCGACGACCAGCACCCGTCGGCCCCGGGCCGCGGCGGCCGAGGCCAGCCCCAGCGTCACGGTGGTCTTGCCCACCCCACCCTTCTGGTTGACCACGGCGACGATCGGCATGCGAAAAGGCTACCGGCGGGCCTGCCCGGGACGGGGTATGCCCGACCACACCCCGACCCGGATCGGAGGTGACGGAATACACGGTGCGGCGCGGACCTTGCACTCTCCGTGACCGTGACCGAGAACTCCCCCGCCCCCGACTTCACGCTGGCCGACCAGGACGGAGTGTCCCTGACGCTGTCGTCACTGCGGGGCCAGTGGGTGGTCGTGTACTTCTACCCGAAGGACGACACGCCAGGTTGCACCGTCGAGTCGTGCGCTTTCCGCGATGCCCACGAGGCGTTCACCGATGCCGGTGTGCGCGTGCTCGGCATCAGCAGCGACGACGTCGCCTCGCACCGGGCCTTCGCCGACAAGCATCACCTGCCGTTCACGCTGCTGGCCGACACCGATGGTGCCGTGCGTCGCGCCTTCGGTGTGCCGAAGACGCTCGGCCTGCTGCCGGGACGCGTCACCTACGTGATAGATCCGGCCGGTGTGGTGCGACGGGTGTTCTCGTCGCAGTTCAAGCCCAAGAAGCACATCGACGAGGCGCTGGCCACGATCGCCGCCGGTTGAACCGACGGCGATCGTCGCTGCGCACGGGTTTCACTTGAACCCCTTGATCTGCTGTTGGAACGCCATGAAGTTGGCGAAGTTGTCATCGGCCGACTGACGGGCGGCTGACACCACCCTCACCGACTCCTGCTTCACCGACTGGACCGTGGCCCGCTTCAGCGAGTCGCGGCCGTACTTGGCCTCGCCGGGGAACATCGACCCCTCCTTGGCCAGGAAGTCGTCGAGCGAGGTGTACTCGGCCTTGGCCGCCAGGTCGGGGTTGCGAGCAAGAAAGCGCGCCCGGTCGGCCGCTGCCCCTTCCTCCGCAGCGGAGATCGCCCGGGAGGCGGCCGTCGCCTTGGCCCGTTCGGCCGCCGCCTGTTGCTTGACCAGTCGAGACATCTTGACCTTGTTGGAGATGCCCCCGGCGGCGACGCCGGCGAGCACACCGACCACCGCCGAGGCGACGGCGATGGTGGTGTCACCACCGATCGACATCTGGACGACGAGGTTGACGGCACCCGCCACCAGTCCGACGGCGGCGCCCACCGCCATGGCCACGTACGGCCCCCGCCCCACCGGCACGGCGAGACTGGCGGCCACGGCGGCGACGGCCACCAGGGCCATGCCCACCCAGTCCGTCCACGAGGAGTCGGCCATGCCCGAGGGGTCGGTGGACGAGGTGGGGTCCTGATTGGCGTAGTCGTAGCCGTTGGCCGAACCGCCCACCACCGGGTCGACCTGCACGAACCGACCGAGCGCCGGCACGTAGACACGCTGACCCATGGCCACCACCGGTGTACGCAGGGCGATCGTCTCGTTGCCCTCGGTGGCCTTCCACTCCAGATCGGGGACGGTGGCGTCCACGGTCGTGGCGCCCAGCACCTGCTCACCGAAGGGGGTGAACACCGCGACCTGACCGATCTGGGCACCGGCATCGTCGACGGTCACGAACCGGTCGCCACCGAGGGTGGTGAACGTCCACCGCGCCCCGTTCGTCGTCCCGGCAGGGCGGGTCACCTTCACCCCACCCGGCAACGACAGGATCTGGACGGTGGCGCGCCCCTGTTCGTCGAGCACGAACCCGCCGGCGCCATAGCGCACGGTGGTGGTGCCCGACGCATCGGTGGTGGTCTTGCCGATCACCGAACCGTCGGCCGCTCGTCGCCACGTGACGGTGGTGGTGCCGTCGGTCGCCGAGGTGAGCAGGTTGGCGGCGTCGTAGGTGAGGGTGTCCGGTCCGAGGGTGAGTGCGTTGCCGCGCTCGTCGTAGGTGATGTTCGCCGCCGCCGGATCGGTCGTGGACACCAACCGGTCAGCACCGTCATGGTCGTAGGTGAAGCGATCGGTCGTGCCGCCCACCGTCACCGTCTGCGACGTGCGGTTGGAGTTGGCGTCGTAGGTGTAGGCCCATGTCCGCACCTCGGGGACGAGACCGGCCGAGACGGCGACGGCCGACAGTCGTCCGTTGGCGTCATGGGTGTAGTCGAACGTGGACGAACGCCCTTCGGCGACGAGGGTGGCCGACGACGTCACACCGGCGGCCGACAGTACCCGCGACGAGGCATAGGTGCGACCGGCGACCACCGTCGTGGCGGCGATGGCTCGGTCCTGGGCGTCGGGGGTGACGGAGGTGACGGCGCCGTTGCCGTAGGTGATGGTGCGCACCAGACCGAACTCGCCGTGGCCGAGCGTGGCCATGGCCCGTCCGTCCAGCGAGGTGGTGACCAGACGACCGAACTCGTCGTAGGTGTACGAGGTCACCGCCGGTGCACCGCCGGGTGGCGTCGAGGACTCGGTCGCCAACGCGCCGGTGCGCGGGTCGTAGGTGGAGACGGTGACGATGCCGTTGCGGTCCACCGACCGGACCACCCGACCGGCGAGATCGACCTCGATGGTGGTGGTGAACCGCTCGTCCCCCTGTGTCTCGATGGTCGACGTCACCAGCGGATTGCCGTCGACGGCATGGACGATCTCGATGACGGAGGTCTCGCCCAGTCCGAGGTTCTCGGCCCGCACGACGCGACCGGCACGGTCGTAGGTGAGACAGGAGGTGGCCCCTCCCGCCAGCCGGGTGGCCGCCACCGCCCCCGACGCCGTGTACCACTGCTGGGCCGACGGTCCCGCGCCGCCGTCGGGACCCGGGGTCACGGTCTGCTTCATCGCCCCGCCCTGGTTCGCGCCCTTGGCCCCCGGACACGGTGCGGTGGCCGACTCGCGGTCCCCCCACCACGTCTGGGTCACACGGTTGCCGGCCGGCAGCACCGAGCCGGTGGGACGGTTCCACCCACTCGACTCGTAGACGATCGAGGACACCGAACCGGCGCCGTTCGTACGACCGGTCACCAGCCCGCGGGACGGATCGGAGTAGGTCGTGCGTGAGATGTTCTCGCGGTTGGCCCGGATGGCCGTCTCGTCGACGATCCGGGTCTCGGTGGCGAAGCCGTAGGAGGGTCGCAGACGGTCGGTGGGGATCGACTGGCTCACGCCACCGGTGTCGGGTCCCGACCACGTCAGGTCCATCGAGGCCTTCGGGGTGGCCGACTCGATCTCGACCCGGATCGACACCGGACCGGCCGGCAGGTCGATGGCGCCACAACCGCCGTCCTCACAGGCGATGTTGGCCACCCGCAACCGGGCGGTGGTGTTCCCCGACGCGAAGGCGTAGGTGCCCGGCGTGGTGACCGAGAGCGACCCGCTCATCGCTCCCGACCAGCCCCCGGTGCGATTCTGCGCCGGGGAGGCGTCCCAGTTGACGGTGAGCGAGTTCGTGAGGCTCCCGTCGAGTGTCGGTCCGAGCTCCTGCACGGCGTCGGCACCGCGTTCGGTGGCCGAGGGCCAGTACACGACGTCGAGACCGCGCATCGCCTCACCCTCGGGCGCACGCGCATAGGACTCGTCGTACTCGCGCACCACCACCTGGGCCGTCCCCAGATCGCGAGAGGGTCCCCGGGTCTGCACGAGGTTCCCGTCGGCGAAGACGTTCACCGACAGGCGTTCGGTGGCGTCGAACCACGACAGCAGATCGCCGGTGGCGAGGTTCCAGAGGTAGCGCGAGGTCCGTCCGGTGACATCGGCGACCGACAACGGGAAGAAGGTCGATCCGTCGAAGGTGACCGTGGTGACGACCCTGCCCAGACACGAGTCGCTGACGACACTCATCGTCCCCTCGTTGTCGTGGGTGCGCGTGCACCGAGGGCCGCCGACAGACGGCGCCGGTCCGGTGACCGAGGCCACCCGCCCGTCGGGCCGGTAGGCGACCTCCGACCAGAACTGACGGTCGTCGACACCGACGATCGTCGACGCCGCGGTGACCGCCACCAGCGGTGCGCGGGTGCGAGCGATGCGACCCGACGCGTCGTAGGCCACGTCGGCGACCTGCGCGCCATCGGCACCGGCCTCGCCGAAGTCGGTCAACCGACCGATCGACACCGATCCGTCGGGGAGAGTCACGTAGGAGAACGAACTTGTCGAACCGTCCCAGAACCTCACCTGACACAGCATCCCGGCCGGCGCGGCCACGAAACCGGGCGCCAGCGACGGGCACGAGCCACCGCCGTACTCCAGCTCGACCGAGCGACCCGAGACCGGATCGATGATCTTCCGCAGCAGACCACCCGCCCATTGCTGCTGGAGCATCGGCGCGCCGTCGGCCGAGATGTCGGTGAGGTTGGCGGTTCCGTCACCATTGTCGTCGACGAACCGTGCCGTCGAGGCCTTCGACGTCACCGACCACGAGCCGTCGGCGTTGCCGATGAGCACCGGTGCGATGCCGGTGGTGTCGAGTCCGTCGCCGGCCATCCGCACCGGGTTCCACGAGATGCCCCCGCCCTTGCGGTAGCTCGACACCTGTCCGTTCTGCGACACGAGACCGACGCTGCCGTCGGCCCGGGAGATCACCGACACGTACGGGCTGCTGCTCGAGGTGGCGAGCCTCCAGCCGGCCGGTACCCCCGGTGACGGGGCGTTGGACGCCTGGAACCGCAGCGCCACGCCGACGGCACCACCGAGTGATCCCATCGTGTGGGAGGTCCACGAGTAGGCGGCCTCACCCGAGGACAACAGCACGTCGACACCGCCGAGCGAGTCGACCTGCTGCGCGTCGAGCATCTGCACGTCGACCGTGAACGATCCTCCCACCGATGCCTGTCCCGGACTCTCCGCCGTCCACGTGTAGGTGGTGCCGTTCTCCAACAGACCCGCCGGGATGCGCGTCGACGCCCCCGACTCGACGTAGGTGCGCACCCCGAACGGCGACGTGCCTCCGGACAGGTCCGACACCTTGAACGTCCATGCACCCGACGCGCCCGGCACCACCAACGTCGGGGTGGTCGAGGTCGACACCCACGACGACGGGGTCAACTCGGCCCGGAACCACGCCGGCACGCGCTCACCGGTCCCGGAGCCGGCCGGCAGTGCCGACAGCCCCGTGGGATCACCGGACGCCGCTCCGGCCGCACGGGTCGGCGAGGACGAGTCCGAGCACGCCCCGGCGACAAGGGCGAAAGTGACGACGACGGCGAGGGTCGAACGACGGAGGGCGGAGATGCGCATGGGAGATCCGTTCGGGGCGACGAGAGGTGTCAACACTGTAGACAACCGACCGTGACGGGGGCCGTCGGGTCAGGTGGGCCTCGCCGGGTCGACCACCCCGGCCTCGGCGAAGCCCCGGGCCCGCAGGAGACAGGCGTCGCAGCCGCCGCAGGCCCGGCCCTCGGGCGTCGGGTCGTAACAGGACACGGTGCGCGAGAGATCGACCCCGAGGTCGATCGCCAGACGGACGATCCCGGCCTTCGACAGGTGCAGCAGCGGGGTCCGGACCGTGAAGCGGCGGCCCTCCACCGC
>VERC01000157.1 GCA_018882825.1 Acidimicrobiia bacterium
GTCGAACTGCTCGATGAGACGGCGGCCGCCATCAGCGCCGCATTGGGCAGCCTGTCGGACTGGGGACTGGCCGGCACGCGCCACGGTCAGTACCTGAGCGACCTGGCCGCCGATGCCGCTGCGCTGGAGATCCTCGACCGGGCCGGCGTGGGAGTGCTGTCCGAGGAATCCGGTCGCCACCGACCGTACGCGGCGATGACGGTGGTGCTCGACCCCCTCGACGGGTCGACCAACGCCAGTCGGGGCATCCCGTGGTACGCCACCAGCCTGTGTGCCGTCGACGTCGACGGGCCGCGCGCCGCGTTGGTGATCAACCTCGCCACCGGGGACCGGTTCGAAGCGGTGCGCGGGCATGGTGCCACCTGCAACGGTGAACCACTGGCACCATCGGGCGCGACGTCGATGCGCGAATCGCTCGTGGCGCTGTCGGGTCACACGCATCGCTGGCTCGGTTGGTACCAGTACCGCGCGCTGGGGGCGTGCGCGCTCGACCTGTGCGCGGTGGCCGCCGGAGTGGTCGATGCCTATCTCGATTGTTCGTGGAACGCGCACGGGTCGTGGGACTATCTCGGCGGACTGTTGGTGTGTCACGAGGCCGGTGCGGTCGTCGTCGATCTGGACGGGCGCGATCTCGTGGCGCTCGACCACGACGATCGGCGAACACCGATCGCTGCGGCCTCGACGCAGTTGCTCGACGAGGCACTGGACGCCCGGCGGCAACTCGACCGCGAACGTCCGAGCAGTCACTGATCGTCGGCGTCCGAAGGCCTTCGGGAGGGCCGGGACTACGCTGAGCGGTCTTCGGGCGTTTGGCTCAGCTGGCTAGAGCATCTCCCTTACAAGGAGAGGGTCGGGGGTTCGAGTCCCTCAACGCCCACCGATCGCCGGTGCCGCTGCGGGTCTCGCTCCATGCTCTCGACTCAGCGGCAGGGGACGGCGGCCTTGGTGGAGTACTCGACCATGGGATCGAGGTAGGCGCTGCGGAAGTCGGCCACCGCCGCGGGATCCTCGATGATCCAGCCGAACTCCTGCAGCTGATTCGGATAGGCGTTCTGCGAGCCGACGTAGAAGGCGGCGTCGTCGACGGCGATCACCTTGGCGTGGTGTCCGGGCGACTTGCCGTTGGGCCAGGTCGCCGCATCGGAGAACCGGAACGGCGCCACCACGAGGTTGGCGCAGGCCAACTCCGCCGCCCGCTGAGGGGACCCGACCAACTTGGTCAGTCGTCGCATCAGCAGATCCCGGGTGACACGCGGGTTCCCCCCGTACTGTTCGGAGAGGTTGGCGGCGGCTCCCTCGTTGGACACCACCACGGTCACGGGCACGCCCGCGGCAACCTTGCCGACGAGCGCGTCGACCAGCCGGACGTCGTAGGAGGGATCGATGGCGCACGGGAAGATCAGGTCCTGCTGTGAGATGACCACCTTGCGCTGCGCGGTGGCGACGAGGGCTCGAAGCGCCGTGTCGCTCGGGTTGTTGCCGTCCCAGACGGCGTCGCCGTTCATGGGATTGGGGAGGGGTGGCAGGTTGCAACCCGAGTCCTTGCGGTCGGCGGAATCGATGCGCACGCTGTCGGCATTGCGACCGGTCACCCGGCCATCGGCGATGTAGCCGGCGCGACCGACGGCGAGCACGGTGGTGCCGCCGCGGGCCGGTCCCGGATCGGGTGCTCGGGTGCCGGGGCAACCTCCCGGCCCGCCGTCCTTGGGCACGATCGTGATGTTGTAACTGAAGTTGAATCCGGTGTTGGCACAGCTGAATCGCCACAGGACGTCCAGGAACCGTTGGGCGTTGGCCGCCGCCGGTCCGTCGACCTCCACCCCGACGTCGGTGATCGGGTTGTCGGACTGCAGATAGCTGCGTGACCACAGGTTGATGCCCATGGCCAGTGCCACCGACGAGTCGGCCGCCACGATCTTGGAGTGATTCCAGGAGTAGCCGTTGAACAGCGGCGTGTTGGTCATCAACGCAGCGACGACGGTGGCCCGAGGGTTGGCGGCCTGCACATCGGCCTGCAGTCGCTCGAGTACTCCGTCGCTGAACGGTGTCGCCGGAGAGCGGCCCCAGAGAAGACGGATGGTGGGTGCACGGCCAGCCTGTGCGCCGTCGGCGGCACCGTCGATGAGGGCCTGACGGAACCCGCCGTCGGCGATGGCCGACAGGCTCGACACGTCGACCAACGTCTCGCCGCTGGCCACGATCCGGCGGATCTGGTCGACGAGTCGCTGCTGGACACCCGACGAGTCGCACCCCTGTGTCCGGCCCCAGCACTCGGAGGTGCGTGCGAGGAAGCGGGGGTCGCCGGTGCCGGCACCCGGCAACGAGTTGCCGGTGGTGACCTCCCACAGGACCCCCTCGCTGGTGTCGGAGCCGGTGGACTGCTCCATCTGTCGGATGGCGGTGGCCACGGCGTCGATGTAGGGCGTCCCGCCGTCGGCCGCGGCTCGGCGCGCCGATGCCGAACCGTCCCCGTCGCCGCAGGCGGCCAGACCGAGTGCCGCGGCTGCGAATGCGGCGGCGAGGAGGGCGAGGGTCTTCGAGCGAGAGGACAGCACGCGATCACCGTATGACATCGGAGGCATCGGCTCTCGGCGCGTCAACGGGCCGTCATCTGAAGCAGTCGGGATGGCAGCTCGGGGTCGGGATCGCCACGACGCCCATCCTCGACAAGGCCACGATCACCTGTTCCTTGGTGAAGATCCCGACGTTGCTCCACGCAACGGCATTGAGATCCGGTTGGCTCGCACCGTTCATGGGAACCGACACGCATCCGAGCTGCGCGACGCGCGCCACCTCGTTGCCGAGTCGGGTGATGTTGACCATCTGTCCGTTGAAGTAGACGACAGTGGCGGCGTTGTTGAAGTCGGGATTCCCGGTCGAACCCTCGAACGTCTTCGGATACGGAGGCCCGCCGCAACCATCGATCTGGAGCGGATCCGATGGATTCGGGGGGTTGGTCGGGTTCGGGGTCGGTGCCGATTGCCTCGCCGGATCGGACGATGGCGACGCGGTCTCACCGGGGGGAGGTTGCGTCGACCCGGGGCCGACCTCGCTGCCCTTCCCCGATCGTGCGGTCGTACCGCCACCCGAGTCCTCGTTGGCCAGGATGACGAGGTAGCCGCCCACGCTCAGGAGCACCACAGCAGCGACCGCGGCATAGAAACGGTACGCCCGGGACCGAGCGTTGGCCGAGGGTGAAGGTTGCGGATCCTGTGGCTCTTCGTTCACCTGGCCGGTTCTGCCTTGTCTCGAGCGACGGGTGGTTCGAAGCGGACTCTACCGACGGACGACGCGCCATCGAGGTCGGCCGTAGTCTCGCCGGGCTCGGTGAGTGGCCGGCACAGGATCGATGTCCGGTGTCTCGACGCTCACCACGACCGATGAGGGGGACCGATGAAGGCATGGCGCGTGCACCGCTACGGAGAGCCCACCGAGGTGCTGGTGCTCGACGAGGTCGACATTCCCGAACCCGGACCGGGAGAGGTGCGGGTCCGGGTGCAGGCCATCCCGTTGAACCTCAACGATCTCGAGCGGATCACCGGCGGGAACATGATGGCCAGACCCGAGTTCCCCTACAGCCCCGGCATGGAGGTGTTCGGCACCGTCGATGCCTGCGGCGCCGGGGCCGAGCCCCTCGAGGGTGCCCGGGTGGCGGCCATCACCCGACAGGCCCACGGTGGATTCGCCGAGTACGCCATCTGTCCGGCGGTGGCCGCCTTCGTGATTCCCGACGACCTCGCGCTGCCCGATGCCGCCGCGCTCCTGTTCCCCTTCCACCTGGCGTGGCTCGGTCTCGTGGATCGCGCCGGTCTCGACACCGGTCAGTCGGTACTGGTGCACGCGGCGGCCGGCGGCTCGGGATCGGCGGCGGTGCAACTGGCCAAGGCCAAGGGTGCCACCGTGTTCGCCACCGCGGGCAGCGCCGACAAGGTGGCGTTGTGTCGTGACCTCGGCGCCGATGCGGCCATCGACTACACGATCGAGGACTTCGCCGAGGTCGTGCTCGACGCCACCGCCGGGCGTGGCGTCGACGTCGTGTTCGACAACGTGGGGGAGGCGGTGATGCCCGGCTCGTTCAAGTCCATCGCCTATGACGGGCACTACCTGATGATGGGATTCGCCTCCAACAAGGTCGTGGCCGACGAGCGGTTCGTCGTTCCCCGTGACGTGATCATGGGCAACTTCAAGCTGTGCGGTGTGTTGCTCAATTACCAGTCCGACGACATGATCGGACTCATCAAGCGCGGCATGGGATGGAACGTGGCGCCACGGTCGGTCGGTGACCGGGCACATGACGAGATCATCGACATGGTTCGGTCGGGTGCGGTGCGCGCCGTGATCGGTTCCACGCCGTCGTTCACCGAGCTGCCGGCGGCCATCGCGGCCATGGGCGATCGGGCCACCACCGGACGGGTGATCGTCACCGTCGGGTGACTTCTCATTCGGGCGGCAGGGCGAACCGCTCGATGTAGTCGGCGAACTCGGCCCGCACCGCCGTCGGGTCGATGCCGTACTGCTCGGGTGTGTAGTCGTGGGTGCCGTGCACGCCGGGAGGGTTGGCGGCGATGAACGCCTTCATGCGCGTCGCACCCCCGTCGGTCATGGTCAGGCCGAAGGCGTCGTAGATCCGCTCGACGGTGGCGAACTGATCGGTGATGAAGTCGGAGAACATGACATCGAGGAACACGGCGTCGGGCCAGTCGGTGGTCGAGCGGACTTCGACACCGTGGTGAATGGCTCGGGCCAGTCGCGGGATCCAGTCGGCCGCCACCGCATGTGGATCGACGCCTTCGCATGTCTTGTTCCGCACGATGGTGGTGAGGCTGGCGTACGAAGTCATCGACTTCACCGGATCGCGATGGGTGAACACGATGCGGGCGTCGGGGTAGGTGGCCAGCAGGTGCTCGAGGCCCCACAGGTGCGCGCCGGTCTTGAGCACCCATCGATCACGACGGTCGAAGGCCTGCAGGTGCTGCAACTGGCGGAGGTGGAACTCGTACACGCTGGCCCACGGCGCACCGTCGTCCACCCAGTCCTGATAACTCGGCACGAAGAACTGGTTGTGGAACAGCGGGGTGATCATCGCCTCACCCATCATGGTCACGCATTCCTGGGAGAGCTCCGCCCCCATCGGATGGATGGCCTTGAGCTCCTGCTCGTCGATCGGGGGAATGAGAGATGCGCACCGGGCGATACGCGGGTCGGTGGTCGACGTCTCGGCCCGTGGTGGCGGTGACGGGAACATCGTCTCCCACGTGAGCGGCGCGCGCGTGTCGGGATCGCGGGCGAGGATGTCGTGCAGGATCGTCGTGCCCGTGCGGGGCATGCCGATGATGAACACCGGACGCTCGATCACCTGACGAGCGATCTCGGGGTAGCGGGTGCGATCGTCGACGTACTGGAGTCGGTTGACCGTGTGGCCGACGGCGCGCTCCGAGGCCACCATCTCACCGAGGGGCGTGAGTCGCGACTCGGTGACGAGCGAGTGGACGAATCGCTCGAGTCCATCGGTGAAGGGCCCGTCGCCGAGGTCGTCGAGTCCGTTGGTGCGCCGCGTCGCTTCGGCCAGCACGTACTCGCTGGTGAGTGCGGTCATCGGCTCTGCCTCCACGGGGTGATCGGTGTGACGTCGCGTCGTCCGGTGAACGGCAGCGGCTCGTCGGTGCCGTTCGCCGCAGCACGGTAGGCGGCGTACACGATCTGCAACACCTCCCGACCGAACCGCACGTCGACGCTCGGCGCCTGGCCGTCGACGACCCGAGCCAGGTCCTGGAGTTGGGCGACGTGACCGAGGAGTTCGACGTGGGGGTCGACGTCGTGATGTCGCGGCGGCAGGGTCACGGGATCGCCGTTGTGCTCGAGATCGGCGACGGGCAGCAGATCGGCGCGCACCACGTCGGTGTCGCTCGACACCTGGACATCCCAGATGCTGCTGGGCGAGCGCCAGTCGACCTCCACCCTGGCCACCGCCCCCGAGGCGAAGTGCACCAGCACCT
>VERC01000158.1 GCA_018882825.1 Acidimicrobiia bacterium
CTCCGCCGAGTTCGCCGAGGTGTTCTTCACCGACGCGCGCTGTCCGGTCGAGAACGTCGTCGGCGGACTCAACAACGGGTGGGCCGTGGCCATGACCACCCTCGGCTTCGAACGCGGCACCTCGGCCACGACCGGCTACCGGCGATTCGAGACCGAGTTGAACCACGTCATCGCCACTGCTCGGGCCAATGGGAAGATCGACGACCCCGAGATCCGGCAGCGACTGGCCAAGGCGTGGTCGAAGGTGCAGATCATGCGCATCAACGGCCTGCGGTCGCTCACCGCGGTCGTGCAGGACCGTAAGGACTTCGGTGTCGCGGCGCTGGGGGCCACCAACAAGATCTTCTGGAGCGAGTACCACCAGGAGGTCATGAAGTTGGCGATGGACATCCTCGGACTCGAGGGTCAGCTGCTCCTGGGGGATCCGGGTGAGGACGAGTCCGTTCCCGGCTATGGCCGCCGACCGGTGAACCCCGCCTATCCGGCCAACGCGCTGCAGTCGTCGTTCTTCTTCAGTCGCTCGGAGACGATCTGGGGTGGCACGTCGCAGATCCAGCGCAACATCGTCGGCGAGCGCGTGCTCGGACTGCCCAAGGAACCCAAGGCGGCGACCCGCGCCTGAGGGGTGACCCGGCCCCGGAGGGGGCCTCGTCTACCCTGACCCCGTCATGTCCGAATTCCCCCCCTCCTCGGGCGGGGCCGGCGCGCCGTGGAACGAGGGATCACGGTCCCGCCGTCCCACCCCTGACGGACGATCCGCGCCGGCCGCCAGCGACCGCGGGCGACGGGTGCTCGGTTCCTCGAGGACCCCGTCGCGCCCGCCCACTGCGGCCCGTTCCACCGGCCGCCCGGCCATGCGTCATGCCCGTCCACCGCGGCGGCGACGCAAGGTCCTGCTGGCGGCGGCGGGGGTCGTGGGTGTGCTGGCCCTGGTGGCCGTCGGCGTCGCCGGCTACGGCTGGTGGCGCCTCAGTCAGATACAACGTGACTCGCTGGCCCTCGCCGAGTCGGCGGGCGGCGTGCAGAACTTCCTGATCGTGGGCTCCGACAGCCGGTCCTCGGTGTCGAAGTCCGACGAGGATGCCGCCGCGTTCCTCGACGAGCCCGGAGCGGCGACGGCGGGTCAGCGATCGGACACGATCATGGTGGCCCGGGTCGACTCGAAGAACCGCACCGTCGATCTCATGTCGCTCCCACGTGACCTGTACGTGCCGATCATGCCGTCGGGCGATCCGGATCGCATCAACTCGGCGTTCTCCCGAGGCAGCAACAGCGCCGATGGCGCGCAGCGCCTGATCGACACCATCCGGGCCGCATTCGGCATCGGCATCAATCACTACGTCGAGATCGACTTCAAGAGCTTCAAGGGGATCACCGAGGCGGTCGATGGCATGCCGCTGTACTTCGACCGGCAGGTGCGTGATCGGCACTCGGGTCTCCATGTGCTGCAGACAGGGTGCTTCACGCTCGACGGCGAGGCCGCACTGGCCTACGCGCGATCGCGCCACCTCGAGTACCTCGACCCGAAGACGAAGAAGTGGGTCGAGGACCCGAGCGCCGATCTGGGCCGCATCTCGCGACAGACCTTCTTCCTGCAGGAGATGTTCGATCGGGCGCAGGCGAAGTTCGGTTCGCTCGACCTGAAGGCGATCAACGGACTGGTCTCCTCGCTGGCCGGCAACCTCACCCTCGACAAGAACCTCGAGATCGGTGAGCTGGTGTCGTTGGGGCGCGCCTTCAAGGGGTTCTCCGGCGAGCAGATCACCACCCACGCCCTGCCCGTGTATCTCGACGTCACCAGCGCGGGCGCCAGCATCCTTCGACTCGACACCGCCGCGGCCGAGGACATCCTCAACGTCTTCCGGAACCTGCCGCCCGGCACGGTGACGTCGCGCTCGGTGGTGGTGAACGTGGTCAACGCCTCGGGAGCGAAGGGACGGTCGTCGGAGATCACGAACCGACTCGACCAGCTCGGCTACCAGGCCACGGCGGGCGGGGACGTGAGCAGGACGCAGACTGCGACCACGATCCGTCACCTGCCCGGTTACGAGCGTCAGGCCGATCTGCTCGCCCGCCAGTTGTCGGCCGGCGCCGAGATCAAGGTCGACACCTCGTTGAAGGCGTCGCAGCCGGTGGCGCTCACCCTCGGGACCAACTTCACCGGCGTGGCCGACCAACCGGCCCCGACGACCACCACGACGACGGTGGCCCCGGTGGCGTCGGCTCCTCCTTCTTCCGGGCCGCCCGTGACGATCAAGGCCGGCGAGTACACCGATTTCGTCGGACTGGTGGTGGGCCGCACGCCCGAGGGGACCTCGTGCGGATGATGATCGTCGCGATGCGCGCCCGGTCATCCGGCGCGTGACGCTCACCGTTCGAGGACTGTCGGTCGAGATCGCGGGGAAGTCGATCGTCGACGACGTGTCCTTCGAGGTGCGTCCCGGCGACAAGGTCGGGCTCGTCGGTCGCAACGGCGCCGGCAAGACCACCCTGTTCCGGGTGCTCGGTGGTGCGACGGCCCCGCACGCGGGCACGGTGCGTCGAACCGGCGCCACCGGCTATCTCTCGCAGGACCCCCGTGCCGACGGGACCCGGCCCGGCACGACCGGTCTGCGTCACGTGCTGTCCGGACGTGGTCTCGACGTCGCTCTCGAACGGCTCGAGCACACGACGGCCGCGCTCGACCACGAATCGTCATCGAGGGCCATCTCCGCATTCGCCGAGGCCCAGGAGCATTTCGAGCATCTGGGCGGGTACGCGGCCGAGGCGGAGGTCCACCGCATCGTGGCCGGACTCGGACTGGCCGCCGATCGCCTGGCGCGTCCCGTCGAGGTCCTGTCGGGAGGCGAGCGTCGTCGACTGGAACTGGCGCGGATCCTCTTCGCCGGGTCGGATCTCCTGCTGCTCGACGAGCCGACCAACCATCTCGACGCCGATGCCCGTGACTGGGTCATCCGCCACCTGCGCGCCTTCACCGGCGCGCTGGTGGTCATCAGCCACGACCTCGGCCTGCTCGACGACGCCATCACCAGGGTGATGCACCTCGACCGCGAGTTCGAGGACGCGGCGGGGGAGTTGGTCGAGTACCGCGGCACCTACTCCCGGTACCTGGCGGCCAGGGAGGAGGACGAGGCTCGCACGAAGGCGGTGGCGGCGCGACAGGCGAAGGAGATCACCAGGCTCAGGAATCGGGCCGATTCGATGCGCGGTCAGACGGCGAAGCGGGCCCGGGTGGCCAAGAACCTCGATGCGCGGGCCGAGCGCATCGCCGCCACCCGCGTCGAGGCCCCACGGGCGAAACGACGCCTCGACGTGCGCCTCCCCGAGCCACCCCCTGTCGGGAGGACCGTCCTCGCCGCCGAGGGACTGTGGAAGAGCTTCGGACCCCTCGACGTCTTCGAGGACGTCTCGTTCGATGTCGGTCGGGGTGAGCGGCTGCTCGTGCTGGGCCTCAACGGCGCGGGCAAGTCGACGTTGCTCAAGGTGCTGTCGTCACGGGTCGAGGCCGATCTCGGCGAGGTCCGCGTCGATGCGCGGGCCCGACTCGGGTTCTTCGCCCAGGAGCACGAGGACATCACCGCCGGCCGCGACCTGCTCCAGCACATGCACGACGGCGCCGATCTCGGCGATGCCCAGGCCCGTTCGGTGTTGGGCATGTTCGGGTTCTCGGGCGACAAGGTGCTCCAGGACGCGGCGACGCTCTCCGGTGGCGAGAAGACGAAGTTGGCGTTGGCCCGGCTCGTCGCCGGAACCCGGAACCTCCTCCTGCTCGACGAGCCGACCAACAACCTCGATCCCGGCTCACGCGCCGCGATCGGCAGCGCACTGGCCGGCTGGGCGGGGACGATGGTGCTGGTCAGCCACGATCCCGAGTTCGTCCGCGAGTTGCGGCCCGACCGGGTGTTGCTGATGCCCGAGGGAGTGCTCGACCACTACTCCGACGAGATGATCGACCTGGTGGTTCTGGCCTGACCGGCCGGTGGCCGTACCGTGGCGTCGTGAGCAGCGAACCCTCGCCCGGCACGCTCGATGGCTTCGTGCGCTCGGCGGCCGCGTCGCGACCGTCGGCACCGGCGCTGCTCGACGGTCGACGAGCACGCACGTTCGCCGAGTTGGACGACCGGATCGATCGCACCATCGCCGCTCTCGACGGTCTCGTCGGCCCCGGTGTCGCCGTCGCCGCGCTCGGGCCCAACGAGTGGGGTTGGATCGACGCGTACTACGGGGTACCGGCCTCGGGCCGCCTCCTCGTTCCCCTCAACCACCGGCTCCATGCCGTCGAGTTGGCGGACATGGTGCGCCGCGCTGCCGTCGGGCTCGTGCTCGGTGACCCCGATCATCTGGCCCGGTTGTGCGCCGTGGACGATGCGATCCCCACCGTCGACTGGTCGGCGTGGGACGCACTGCTCGACGCGGCGTCGCCCAGGGGAACGAGCGCGGCCGTGACGTCGACCGATCCGGCGTGGTTGTTGTTCACCAGCGGCACCACGGCGGCACCGAAGGGCGCGCTGTTGTCGCACCTGTCGCTGTCGGCCTCGGTGGCGGCCAGCGACGCGGCCCGTCCCGTCGATGTCGATGACGTGTACGCGTACCCGTTCCCGTTGTGTCACGTCGCCGGGTACAACGTGCTGCAGCGGCATGCCAACGGTCGTCCGGTGGCACTGCTCGACGGGTTCGAGGCTCCACGGTTCTGTGACGTGGTCGAGGCCACGTCGGCCACATCGTGTTCTCTGGCCGCCACCATGCTGGCGTCGCTGCTCGACCTGCTCGACGCCGAACCGGAACGGCGTGGTCAGTTGGCGACGTTGCGGTCGATCGCCTACGGCGCGTCGCCGATGCCCACGGCGTTGTTGCGGCGAGCCGACGCCATGCTCGGTGTCGACCTGGGCCAGGGATACGGCATGACCGAGCTGTCGGGGAACGCGGTGTTCCTCGACGCCGCCACCCACCGACGCGGACTCGATGCCGACCCGTCGATCCTGTCGGCCGCCGGGGTCCCGGCCCCCGGGGTCGAGGTGAGGATCGTCGACGATGACGGTGCCGATCTCGCCGACGGGCAGGTGGGTGAGATCACCGTGCGGGCGCCCCAGGTGATGCTGGGCTACCTCGACGATCCCGAGGCCACGGCGTCGGCCATCGTCGACGGGTGGTTGCGCACCGGCGACCTCGGACGACTCGACGACGGCGTGTTGCGGGTCGTGGACCGTCGCAAGGACATGATCATCACCGGCGGCGAGAATGTGGCCTCGCTCGAGGTGGAGGAGGCGGTCATGTCCCATCCGGCGGTGGCCCGGGTGGCGGTGATCGGAGTGCCCGACGCCCGCTGGGGTGAGAACGTCTGCGCCGTCGTGGTGCCCGTCGACGCCGACGGGTTCGACGTCGATGCCGTCGAGACCCACGTCCGGTCACGGCTGGCGGGATTCAAGGTGCCCCGCCACTGGTGGCTGGTCGACGCGCTCCCGGTGAACGCGACCGGCAAGGTGACCAAGGCCGAACTGCGTCGACGGGTGGCCGATGATCCGTCGGTGGTCGGTCCCCGGCGCTGAGGCCCGACGGGGCCGTCAGCCGGTCATCCATTTCTCGAACCGCGGGTCGGCGATGGATCCGTCATCGCCTATCTTTCCCCCCGTGCGTCATGGCTGCTGCTCTCGGTGCCCTCGGTGATGGTCGGGTTCCTCGTGGGGGCCGGCGCCTACTCGGCGTTGGCCATGGTGGTGATCATCGCGGCATTGGTCAGTCTCGGCGTCGCGTTCCTCATGGCGGGCCGCAGCCGGCCGTCGTCGCGTCGGTCCACGTCGACGGAACGTGTGGCCCTCATCGACGCGCTGACCGAGTACGAGTGGCGCACCGCCCCGGGGGGTCGGGTGCCGACCGGTCCGGCCACGCGGGTGGTGGTCGCCGATCCGGAGGCCCCCGAGCGACGACTGTTCGTCACGGCCGAGCCGGAGCCGAGCGACGATCTCCTCGCGCTCCCGGGTCT
>VERC01000159.1 GCA_018882825.1 Acidimicrobiia bacterium
GACGACGTGAACGTGGGCGAATGGTTGGCCGACCGACTCGGTGCCGCTCTCGATGCCGAGAAGACACTGGTGGTGAAGTCGGGGTACTTCGCCCGGTCGGCCCCCGCCAATGCCGAGGATCGCGTGCTCGTCGCCGACTGCGCCGCCGAGGCGGTGCGTGCCGCCGTCGACGGACGCGTCGGTCTGGTGGGTCACGATGAAGGAGCCGATGGCGCGATGGGCGTCGTGTCCTTCGACCGGGTGCGCGGCGGCAAGCGCCTCGACGTCGACGCCGGATGGGTGCGAGACCTGTTGTCCGATGTGGCCGACGTGGGTGGCTGAACCCGGCGTCAGGTCGACAGGGGCAGAAGGTCGTCGGCCAGTTCGCCCAGCATCCGGTCGGTGTCGGACACCTGCCCGAGGGGCAGCACGATGAACTTCGACGCACCGGCGTCGATGAAGTCGCGCACACGCCCGGCGAGACCGGCCCGGGTGGGAACGACCTGACGGGGATCGGTGCCGGGCCGACGGCGCTCGATCGTCTCGATCATGCGGGGCGGGAGTTCCTCGTCGCTCCACGCGATGAGCGCGCCGTAGTGCTGAGGGTCCATCGACCGTCCATGGTCCCGGGCCGTGGCCTCGATGAGGGCGATGCCGTCGACCACGTCGGCGGGTGTGCAGAACGACGGCAACCATCCGTCACCCACCCGGCCGACGCGCCGCAACTCGCTCGGGGCCGCGCCGCCCAGCCACACGTCGAGCCGGGGCTGGATGGGGCGGGGGAGCACCTGGACGTCGTCGAACGACCAGAACTCCCCATGGAACGACACCGGTTCACCGGTCCAGCACCGACGCATGATCTCCAGTGCTTCGTCGTGACGACGGCCGCGCTCGGCGCGTTGCACGCCGAAGGCGCGCTGTTCGGCCGAGTCCACTGCGCCGAGTCCGACTCCGGGGAGGAAACGACCGTTCGACAGCACGTCGAGGGTGGCCATCTCCTTGGCCAGGATCACCGGGTTGCGTCCGGGCAGCACCAGCACCGAGGTGCCGAGCTTCATGCGCTGCGTGCGGCCCGCAGCCACGGCCAGTGCGACCATCGGATCGGGCGCCGGTGCACCGATGCGTTCCGACAGCCACAGCGAATCGAAGCCCAACGACTCGGAGCGGTCCACGAACGCGCTGAACCGACCGGCGGTACCGAGCTGTGTCATCGTCCCCAGCCCGAGGCCGATGCGTACCTTCAACCGTTCACCCACGAACCCGATGCTCCCACAGCCCGGTCCACGCCTACGATCGTCGGCCGTGCACACCCTCCGCCGGGCGGTTCGCCACCGGATCCTGACGGCCGTCTCCGTGGCGGTGCTTCTCGCTGTCGCCGCCGCCTGTTCCTCGATCGGCTCGACGTCGCCGACGAAGTCCACCATCGGGGCCACCCAGCTGCCCGGGGTGGCCGACGGCGGGACCCTGGCCATGGCCGTTCCCCTCGAGACGAGGCGATGGTCGCCGGTGGATCAGTGGACCACGGCCGACCTGCAGGTGGCGCGGGCCGTGTACGACCGATTGATGGTCCGCGACGAGAACGGACGCGTGGTGCCCGAGTTGGCCGAGAAGGTCAGTTCCACGTCCAACCACTCGGTGTGGACGATCACGTTGCGACAGGGCATCGTCTTCTCCGACGGCACCGCACTCGACGCCACCGTCGTGGCCGCCAATCTCGAAGCACAACGTGACGCGGCTTCGAACGGTGGCCTGCTCGATTCGATCTCCTCGGTGACCGTCGTCGACCGTTCCACGCTGACGGTCACCATGGTCACCCCGTGGTCGACGTTCCCGGAGGTGCTCACCACCCGGATCGGAACCATTGCCGCTCCCGTCACGCTGGCGGGATTCTCCGCCGGTCCGGTGGGTACCGGACCGTTCACCTACGCCCGCACCGAACCCGACGGCACCGTGGTCGCCACCGCCAACCGTGCCTACTGGCGGAAGGGTCTGCCCCGACTCGACGAGGTGCGGTTCGTCCCCATCGCCGATGCGGCCGAACGCGTCGACGCCATGATCGCCGGTCGCGTGCAGATGGTGGCGGTCGACGAACCACGCCAACTGTCGCGCCTCGACTCGCTCCCCACCCGCGACGCGACCATCGTCGTGCACGAGGATCGCAACGCGGAGCGTCCGAAGGTGAACATCGCACTGGAGACGGGCCGTCCTCCGTTCGATCGTGTCGCGGCTCGCCGAGCCGTGACGCTGGCCACCGATCGGGCCGAGATCCTGGCCAAGGCCTTCGACGGTCAGGGCACCATCGCCCGGGGGATGATCAGCGACACCTCGCCGTGGTTCACCGATCAGACCAGCGGCACGCGCGACCTCGATCGGGCTCGTCGACTGGTGGAGGAGTACACGACCGAGACCGGTCTGCCGCTCACGTTCCGCCTGCTCGTGCCACCCGACACCACCCTGCAACGGGTGGCGTCTCTGTGGCGCGTGCAACTCTCCCAGGCCGGCATCGAGGTGGCGATCGAGCAGGTGGAGGCGGCCGCCGTCGATCTCGTGGGTGCCACCGGTCAGTTCCAGGCGATGCTGCAGGTCGGCTTCAGCGCCGCCCATCCCGATGTGTACTTCCCCCTGTTCCGCGGGATCGCCGCCGAGCAGTCGCTGGTCAGTACCAACGTCACCCGGTACATCAACCCGTTGGTGACGAAGGCATTCATCGACGCCCGTTCCACGCTCGATTCGGCTCGTCAGGTCGACGACTACCGCATCGTCCAGGAGCAGGTGCTCGTCGACGTGCCCTATGTCTTCCTGGTGCAGATCCGCCAGGTGGTGGTCTCGTCGCCCGCCGTTCGCGACGTCATGTCATGGCGATCGGCGACCGGTGCCTCGGGACTGGGACTCGACGACGCCACGGTGTCACTGGCCCAGGTGCGGATCGCCCGCTGACGCGTCGATGAGCAGCCGACGCGCGTCGCCGTTCGATCGCCGTCTCAGTCGCCGAGGGGCGAACCGGCGAACGGCGAGGGATCGCCCATGGCCGGGATCTCGGGCACCGACCAGTCGAGGCGGGCCGAGAGGTTGGTGGCCACCTCGTTCCACGCCACCGGGTCCCAACCCTCGGCCGCGGCCTCGACCACGCAGGCCTGGTTGACGTGCACGAAGGCCGGCAGTGCGGTCAGGCCGAGGGCCCGGGCTGCGGTGCGATCGGGATCGGCGAAGACGAGGAACTCGTCGGTCAGCGGCCCCATGTAGGTCCGCACGTCATCGGCCGGTGCGGTCACCAGGAACGCGGTGCGAACGTCGGCCGGCGCGTAGTCGCGCAGGATCCGCGTGGCCGTCTCGATGAGCCACGAACTCTCGAGCGAGTAGGGATCGAGCACGACGAGTCCGAGGTGGAACGTCGTCGTCCACGCCGACAGCGGTCGGGCCTCGCCCGTCAGAGGGGAGAGCGTCACGGAGGCGTTCACGTCGGTGGTCACGGCCGCTCAAGATAGTGCGGCTACCGTTGGCCCACGGGCGAGGGGCCCGTCCCATGAGATCGGAGTCCTCATGACCGTGTTCGCCGCCGTGGATTCGACCGGCTACAAGATCGTGCTCGTCCTGCACCTGGTGACCGCCGTGGTGGCCTTCGCCCCGGCCTTCATGGCCTTCGCCGTCTCCCGCGCCGCGGCCACCGACAAGGGCGCGGCCGAGCCGCTGGTCACCGGCGTGCAGCGTCTGGCCATCCCCGCCATGGTCCTCACGGGCATCCTCGGATTCGGCCTCGCCGGCATGAGCGACAAGATCTACAAGGTCTCGCAGACCTGGTTGTCGGTCGCCGCGGTGTGCTGGGTGGCCCTCGTCGTCGTGGCCGTGCTCATGGTGCGACCGGCGGCCAAGGCCCTGGCCGCCGGGGCCGAGGGGGCCCGTCAGAAGTTGATGGCCGGTGTCGGCATCACCCACCTGCTGTTCCTGGTCACCATCGTCATGATGGTGTTCAAGCCCGGCGCACCCTGACGATTCCGCCGCCGCGCGTCGGTAGGGTGCGGAGGTGCACCCCGTCGAGCGACTCCGCTACGTCGCCCGGGCCACCGGGTACCCCCAGGACGTCGTCCTCGGTGAGACCGCCCGCGCCCTCGCCTCCTACGCGTCCGATCCGCAGGGACTGATCACCGCCTGTCGACGCATGGTGCAACGTCAACCCGGTTCGGCCCCCCTGGTGTGGCTGTGCGCCCGTGTGGTGTGCGCGGGTGACGCCCGGGCCGAGATCCGCGCCGCCATGGAAGAGTTCGAGGCCGACCGCACGGCCATCGAGCTGGCCCATGCCCTGCCCGACGAGTCGTCGGTGGTGGTGCTGGGATGGCCCGAGACGATCTCGACCGCCCTGCCCCGACGCGGTGACGTCGAGGTGCTCGTCGTCGACGTGCACCGAGAGGGTGGAGGACTGGTCATGCGCCTGGTCGATGCCGACGTCGATGCCGTCGACGTCCCGGTGGCCGGACTCGGTGCGGCGGTGGCCAACGCCGACCTCGTGCTGCTGGAGGCCACCGCCCTCGGGCCCTCGGCCTTCCTCGGGGTGGCCGGTTCGCTGGCAGCCGCCGCCGTGGCCCGTCATCACGGAGTGCCCGTGTGGGTGGTGGCCGGCGTGGGACGACTGCTCCCTGAGCGGATGTGGCTACCGGTGTGCGAACGGGCCCTCCCCGGTGATCCGTGGGACGCCGACGACGAGGTGGTGCCGTTGTCGCTCGTCGATCGCATCGTCGGCCCCACCGGACCGCTGCCGGTGGCCGAGGCCCTGCGCCGCACCGACTGTCCCGTGGCCACCGAACTGTTCAAGGGAGACGTGATCTGAGGTGGAACTGCCGTCGATCGTCGAGCGGTACCTCCTCCTCGGTCTCCGCCTCGGTCGTCATGTCGATGGATTCGTCGACGCCTACTTCGGACCCGAGGCCCTCGCCACCACCGTCGTCGCCGAACCGGTGATGGCCCCCGGTGCGTTGGTGGCCGCTGCCGATTCGTTGCTGCGCGATCTCGACGACGGGGTCGACGCCGATCGGGTCGAGGCCGGACGCCGCCGATGGATGCGGGCCCAGACGGTCGGACTGCGCACCTCGGCGGCGATCCTCGTCGGTGAATCCGTCGCCTACGCCGACGAGGTCGAGCGCTGTTACGGCGTGCGCCCTCGGGTGCGCGACACCGACGAGTTCGCCGAGGCCCACCGTCGACTCGATGCCGTCCTGCCCGGTGACGGTCCGGTGCGGGATCGGCTCGTGGCCTGGCGCGAGTCCACCGCCATCACCGTCGACCGTCTCGACGGGGTGCTGCGGTCGATCGCCGAGGATTTCCGAGAGCGCACCGATCGTCGGTTCGGCCTGCCCGAGGGCGAGCACGTCGAATGGGAACTGGCCACCGACCAGCCGTGGTCGGGCTTCAACTACTACGAGGGGGGACTGCGCAGTCGTGTGGCCATCAACACCGACCTTCCGGTGCTGGCCACCTCCATCGGCCATCTCGTCGCCCACGAGGCCTACCCGGGTCACCACACCGAGCACTCGCGCAAGGAGGCCGGGCTCGTGCGCACACGCGGGTGGATGGAGAAGACCATCTTCCTCGTCGGCACCCCGCAGTGCCTCGTGGCCGAAGGACTGGCCGACACCGCGCTGTCGGTGGTGGCCGGCGACGAGGCCGACGAGGTCGTCGCCGGCCATCTGCGCGCCGCCGGACTCGGGTTCGATGCCGGACTGGCCGCCGAGGTGCGTCGGGCCACGTCGTCGCTGGAGGGAGTGCGGGGCAACGCGGCGTGGATGCTGCACGCCGAAGGCCGCGATCCGGACGACGTCATCACCTACCTCGAGCGCTGGGGTCTGTTGCCGCGGGTGCGGGCGGCGAAGTCCATCGAGTTCCTCACCTCGCCCACATGGCGCGCCTATGTCACCTGTTACGTCGAGGGACACCCGCTGTGTCGGGACTGGGTCGGTGGTGATCCGACCCGGTTCGAGCTGCTCCTCAC
>VERC01000160.1 GCA_018882825.1 Acidimicrobiia bacterium
GGTCTGCACCGTCCGGGCCAGGGCATCGGGATCGAACTCGACGTCGTCGTTCACCATCCACAGCGCATCGGCGCCTCGCTCGATGGCCAACTGCGCCCCGACGGCCATGGCGCGGGCCCAGTAGAGGTCGCCGGCCGGGTTGCGATGCACGACCACCTGTGGGAACTCGTCGGCGATCGCCTCGGCCGTGCCGTCCGACGAGCCGTCGTCGACGAGCACCACCTGTGCCATCGTCCAGCCCTCGGCGCGCTGGGCGGCGAGCGACCGCAGACAGCGCAGGGTGGCCTCTCGTCGGTTGTGGCTGGCGATGACCGCCCACACGGGCGATCCGGTCTCCTCGTTCACGTCGTCGAGGACCGACCCTTCATCGGCGCGAACATGAGGAGTGGACGCGTCACGTCCACACCATAGACCGAACCGGGTTCGGCCGGGCCGACCGGAACTCCGTCACCCTCGTGCGACCGATGACGCCGCGGCTCGCTGCGCGGGAGGCATCTCCTAGGGTCGACGGCGATGACGCAGTGGTTCCGACTGGATGGCCACCGGCAACGCGCCGTCGGGACCGCTCGACTCCCGGTGGGGACCGACGAGGACTGGATCCTCGCCGCGCTCCATCGAGACGACACGGGAGCGGCGGCGTGGTCGCGCGTCCGCCGCACCTTCGACGTGCTGGGGCTGCCCGACGGCCATGAGCGCCTGGTTCCACTGCTGTACGAGACGGTGGCGCGCACCTCCCCGGGGGATCCGCTCCTGCCCGAGTTGGGTCGGGGTCGTCTGCTGCGACTGACCGATCGTCGCCGACTCCTCGACGCGGTGGTGCCGGTGATCGGGGCGCTGGTCGACGAGGGCATCGAGGTGATGGTGCTGAAGGGCGCCGCCCTGGCCGACGTGTACGAATCGCCGGCCCATCGACCGATGGTCGACGTCGACCTGCTGGTGCCACCGCGATCCCTTCCGCAGGTCGTCGACATCCTCACCCGCAACGGGCTCCGGGCCGATGAGGACGTGCTGCAGCCGGTGAAGGTGGCCTGTCGCCACTCCGCGGCGTTCGTTCCGATCGACGGGGCGATCGGCACCATCGACCTGCACTGGATGGCCTCGCCCCAACTGGCGCCGGCCGGTGTGGCCAGGGCCCAGTGGCGTCGCCCGTGGTACCTCGAACTGTCCGACGACGAGTTCTGGACGCGGGCCCGTGCGATCGAGTTCGAGGGCGTCGCCGTCATGGCACCCTCGATGACCGATCTGTTGTTGCTCTCGGTGCTCCACGGCACGCGGTTCGGCATCGCCGACGACACCCGGTGGGCCGTCGACGCGGTCACCATCCTGCGTCGTCGGGGCGGGGAGGTCGACTGGGACCTGTTCGTGGAGCAGGCGACGCGACGTCACGTGGGGACCGTGACGGCCGCGGCCCTCGACTACCTGTCCGAGCGGATCCTCCCGGTCGCCACTTCGGAGTCGATCCCGGCCGGGGTGGTCGACCGACTGCGGTCATCCCCTGCGACGGTGCGCGAGCGGGTGGTCGATCGCCTGAGCGCGTGGGAGAACTCGATGCGCCCGGGCCACCCCCGACTGGCGGTGGACATCGGTGTCCGACACCTCGCCTTCACCGCCACCGAGCCGCTGGGCCTCACGGTGCGCTCGTTCCCGTGGTTCGTCGCTCTCTGGGTCGGTGTCGAACGGCCTCGCCAGTTGCCCGCCCTGCGCGGCCGACTGCGCTCGAGGTTGCGTCGAGCGGTCGGGCCGTCGGCCGGTCGCACGGGAGGCACCGTGGTCACCGACCAGCCGTCATCATGAACGACGTCGACTCCCTCCTCGCTGGTATTCCCCCAGCGAACCGCCTGCTGCTCGTCGCCGCTCTCGGCGACGCGGAACCAGCCCGGAGAGCGTGGTCCGCATGGCGCTGCAGTGTCGACTTCGACGAGATCGACGGTACGTCGAGTCGACTGGTGCCGATGCTGGCGCGGCGAACCGACGTCATCGATCCCGACGACCCGGTGACCGGTCGCGTCCGAGGTCTCTATCGCCGGGCCTGGGCCGCCAACGAGCGAGCGTTCGCCGCGGCCGAGGTGGCCTGCGCCGGTCTGGCGACGGCCCGGGTCGAGGTGCTGCACGTCGAAGCGCTGCCGTTGGCCACGCTGCTGGGCGACAACGGCGTGCGTCCACTGTGGGACGTCGACGTCTGCGTCTCGCGGCGTTCGATGCGCACTGCACTCGACGTGCTGGGTCGGCTCGGATGGCGCGAGGCTCCGCGTCGGACGATGGCCCGCTGGCAACGGTGGCCCCGTCACCTCGTGCGCGCCGACGCCCGTCTGCGTCTGATCGAGCAGCGACCGTGGCCGGGCGCCGACCCGAGCGCGTGGTCCCGGGCGGTGTCGACCTCGCAGTCGGGTGTCCGCCTGCTCGGTCCCCGCGATGCATTGGTGCACGCCGCCGTCCGCTCACAGCAGCACTGGCAGCCTCCCGGCGGCTACTGGGTGGCCGATCTCGTTCGCACGGCCGCTGCGCTCGGCCATGCGGACGTCGGCGGGGTCCTCGACGATCCCGAGGTGCTCGGTTGCGCCGAGTCGCATCGGGCGATCGACACGCTGACCTCGGCGGTGGTCGTCGCCGACCGCATCCTGGGCTGAGTCCCCGGGCCCGGCGCGGGCGGGTCCCGACGAGCCGATCGGGCGCCGAGTCCGGAGCGGAATCGGGCACCGGCGCCATCCACCGCGACAAACATTGGGGTCGACACTCAGTAGATACGTGCTGACACGAATCGTCATGGGGTGGAACCCAGTTCGAGTCCAGCGCCGGCCGCCCGAGGCCCGGTCCACCCGAGCGGGCGGACCGGGCCGTGGCCGCCCGACTTCCTCATCCTCGGCGCGCAGAAGTGCGGCACCACCTCGCTCGCCACCTCCCTCCGTTCGCACCCGGACGTGTTCGTGCCCCGGCTCAAGGAGGCGCACCACTTCGGATCGGTGGACGACGCCGACGTCGGTGGGGAGGCGTACCGGAGGTTCTTCTCGGGTTGGGACGGACAGCGTCTGGTGGGGGAGGCGACACCGGGGTACCTCTTCCGTCCCGAGAGCGCGCGGCAGATCTGCCGGTTCCTGCCCGAGGTCAAGGGGATCGTGCTGCTGCGCGATCCGGTCGATCGCGCGTACTCGGCCTACTGGAACGGTCGGCGGATCGGTCGTGTCGCACAGGGGTTCTCCGAGGCGATCGACACCGAGTTGCAGGACGGGCATCTCTCCCGAGGTTGGTTCGACGATCTCGTCGCCCGCGGGCACTACGTCGAGCAGTTGCAGCGGTTCTTCGACGCCGGTTTCGACCGCGAGCGCCTCCTGGTCGTGTTCTTCGAGGAGATGGTGGCCGATGAGGACGCCGTGCTCCGCGACGTGCAGGTCTTCCTCGGGGTCGAGGTCCGCCCTCTCGGACTTCCCCACGAGAACCGCTCCCGACGCAGTTGGCTCCCGGCACGGGTCCGATCCGCACTCTCGCCCCACTTCCGCACCCGGTGGGCACGGTCGGTCGAGCATCTGACGCGTCGATCCTGGGATCCACCCCCGATGGACGAGGCGGACCGCGCTCGATTGTCGGAGCACTTCCGCCCGTGGAACGAGCGTCTCGCCGAGATGCTCGGGCGCGAGCTCCCCGGCTGGGGTCGGTGAGCGGATGCCGACGCGCACCGGCCCGTGGCCGCCCGACTTCCTCATCCTCGGCGCCGAGAAGTGTGCGACCACCTCGTTGGCCAGCGCCCTTCGTGCGCATCCGCAGGTGTTCATCCCCCGCCGCAAGGAAGCCCACCACTTCGGGTCGGTGGACGACGCCGAGGTGAGCGGCGACTCGTATCGACGGTTCTTCGCCGGCTGGGATGGCCAGCCCGTGGTGGGGGAGGCGACTCCTCACTATCTCTCCTGGGACCGCAGCGCCGAGCAGATCTGCCGGTTCCTGCCCGAGGTCAAGGGGATCGTGCTGCTGCGCGATCCGGTCGATCGCGCCTACTCGGCCTTCTGGCACGGGCGACGGGCCGGGGAGTTGAACGACGGCTTCACCCGCGCCATCGACAGGGAACTCGTGGATGGTCGTTCCTCGTCACAGTGGTTCCATGATCTCGTCGCCCGCGGGCGGTACGCCGAGCAGGTGGGTCGGTATCTCGATCTCGGCTTCGACCGGGAGCGCCTCCTCGTCGTGTTCTACGAGGAGATGGTCGCCGATGAGGCCGCGGCACTGTCCACCGTGCAGGAGATGCTGGGTGTCGCGCCCATCGTGACCTCCCTTCCGCGCCAGAACCGGGCGCGCACCAGTTGGCTCCCGCGGCGAGTCCGCACCCTGGTGTCCTCCCGTTCCCTCTCCATGTGGGCGCGGGTCGTCGAACGCGTCACGGGGCGGGCGTTCACGCCACCGCCGATGGATCCCTCGGATCGTGCCCGACTGAACGAGTACTACCGTCCCCACAACGAGCGACTGGCCGAGTTGCTGGGCCGGGATCTCCCCGGATGGGGTCGGTGACGTCGCCCGGTTCGGGACCCGAGCAGTCTCACGGATCGACGAACACGGCGAGATCGGAGATCTCGAGCAGTCGCCGGGGCAGGGCGGGTCGCAGGCGCGAGATGGCGGCCCGTACCTCGGGCAGCCTCCGGTCGTGGAACACGACGGTCGCACCCGGGGCCAGGTGCGGGGCCCACGAACCGAAGTCCTCCAGCACGGCCTCGGTGGAATGCCAGCCGTCGATGAAGAGGAGACCGACGGGTGGGCCGTCGTAGTGCGCAGCGGCATCCACGCTGCGCTCGACGACCTCCACGACGTTGTCGAGTCGCCACCGGGCCATGTTCCGGCGGAAGTGGGTGAGGGAGTCGACCGGGAGGTTCTTCTCCACCAACGACATTCCGCCGGTATGGGGATCCACGGCGTGGACCGGTCTATCCCGGCGGCACCCCAGAGCCAGTGCCGTCGTCGAACGCCCCTCCCAACTGCCGATCTCGACGATCGCCCGGCCGGGCGGCATCTGCGCGGCGAGCGTGTGGAGGACGAGCGCCTCGGCCCGTGTCAGCGCGCCGCCGACATCACGGATGCGTCGCCAGTCCCTCCGGAATCGGAGGGTGGCCGGGAAGCGCGACGGGGGATCGGGGCGGCTCGCGACCCGACGGCCGAGCTCCCGGGGGACGCACCGCAGACCTCGGAGTCGTTGCCAACGTCGTGTCGCCCGCCACCGCAGCACCCAGCGCCAATGTGACGAGAACGGAGCGAGAGGGAGCAGCAGCGAGCACTTGACCACGTCCTCGATGACCTGTCCGTCACGGGGCCAGCCCCGGAGCCGCCCTATCCAGTAGACGCGATTGAGATTCCGCCAGCTCTCCCTCCATCGGAGCCGGCCGTGGGCCTGGGGATCGTCTCGCTGCGTGTAGCGGACGATCGCCGACTCCGCCCACGTGAACGTCGCGCCGTCGATCTGGGCCCGTACGAAGAACTCCTCTTCATCGCCACCGCCGCTGATGTCGGCCTCGAAGCCGCCGATGCGCGCCCATGCGGCGCGTCGGACTCCACAGTTGGCTCCCCACGGGTTCGGAAGACCCCAGTCGAAGCAGGTGCGGGTGTCGGGAAGCGCCGCTTCTCCGGTCAACTCGCCGTGATGGTTCACGGGTCGCAGTGCTCCACCGACCAGATCCGCGAAGGCGAGATGCTTCACCAACTCGTCGATCCATCCGGGTTCGATCTCGTCGTCGGCGTCGCACAGCAGCACCAGCGGTGCGTCGGTGGCGGCGATCCCCGCGTTGCGGGCCCGATTCACGCCTCGCCGGGGTTCGAGCACGATCCGCACCCGGTCCTCGCCCGCCGTGGCCGCCTGCATCACGTCGAGGGTGGCGTCGGTCGACCCGTTGTCGACGAGCACGAGTTCCACCGAGTCGTCGCGATCGTTCAGCAC
>VERC01000161.1 GCA_018882825.1 Acidimicrobiia bacterium
GTGCAGGCCCGCGGCACCGATCTCGTGCTCGGCATCGAGATGTGCTTCGGCATGGGGTACGGACTCGCTGGCGGCCTCATGCCCGTGGGCGAGCGGGCCGCGTGGTGGGCGGGTCACGGGGGATCGCTGGTCATCTGCGATCTCGGTGCCGACGTCACCTTCGCCTACGCCATGAACCGCATGGTCGTGGGGGAGATTGACACCCGCGGTATCGAGATGGCCCTCACTGCGGTGGCCTGCGCCGGTTGAGAATCGGGTCGCGCTGGCGATTCCCGATCGAATGTCACTCAGTCGTCCCGGCGATCCGACGCTCGGCCAATGCGACGTAGTCGGCATCGATCTCGTACCCGACCCAGTGCCGACCCGTGCGGCGAGCGGCGATGGCCGTCTGCCCGGCGCCCATGAACGGATCCAGCACCGTGTCACCGACGTAGGTGTAGAGCTCGATGCACCGGCGCGGCAGCTCCACCGGGAACGGCGCCGGGTGTCCGACGCGGGTGGCCGACTCGGGCTGGATCCGCCACGTGTCGAGCGTCCAGGCGCGGAAGTCGTCGGCGTCGATCGAGTTCTCGAACGGCAGGCCCCGCTTCTCGCGCTCGGATCGCTTGAGGGCCCGATCGAACCGACCCTTCGAGCCGACGACGATGCGCTCGGTGAGGTCGCGCAGCACCGGGTTGGCCGCCGACGCGTACGAGCCCCACGCGCACGATCCGTTGGCCCCCTCGGCCTTGATCCACACGATCTCACCCCGCAGCAGGAAGCCGAGGTCGTTCTGCAGGATCGTCGTGACGTCACTGGCCAGCGACCGGAACGGTTTGCGACCGAGGTTGGCCACGTTCACCGCGATCCGACCGCCGGGTTCCAGCACCCGCCAGCACTCGGCGAACACGTCGCGCAGCATCACGAGGTACTCGAGGTAGGACGCGGGTACGGCGCCCTCGCCCAGTTCGGCCTCGTAGGCCTTGCCGGCGAAGTAGGGCGGTGAGGTCACCACCAGGGCGATCGAGTTGTCGGGGATCGCCGAGAGGTCACGGGCATCGCCGGTGACGATGGTGTCGCGTAGCGGACACTCGACCACCGTGTCGTCGTCGAGCAGGGTCGGGGCCGGGAACCGGTCGTAGAACGACGTCGAGTCGTGGTTCTCCCGACGGGAGACCCCGAACTGCGAGGTGGCGGTGCCCTCCCGGGCGCGGCGCTCGGCCATAGGGCGCCCGAAACTACCGGTCGCCGCCCGATCCCGCCCCTTCGGCGGACGATGCCGACGCCGCCATCGGGATACGGTGACGGGTCCGGCCCCGGGGGGAGCCGGTCCGGCCCGAGCCGGGAACGCACGAGGGGAATGCCATGGCCATCCGTTACGCCGCCAAGCCCGCGTCGGAACGACGCAACCGCGAACTCGAGGCCACCGGTTCGGCCACGTGGTCGACGTGCCTCGAGGTCGTCTTCGAGACCGATCCCGAACTCATCGCCGCCGTCCTCCCCAAGCCGCTGACGCCTCACGCCAAGCCCTATGTGCGGTTCAACATCGCCCAGGTGGTGATGCCCGGCGATCTCCGGTTCGGTGCCGGGTGGTTCGGTGTGCACGCCATGCACGGCGATCAGGAGGGCGAGTACCCGTTGTTCATGCCGATGACCACCGAGCAGGCCACCGTGGGCGGGCGCGAGGTGTTCGGTGAACCGAAGAAGATCGCCGAGATGTCGATCGACCGCGACGGTGACCGCGTCTCGGGTCGACTCACCCGACTCGGGTTCACGCTGGCGGAGATCTCGGGCACCGTCACCGGCACCCGCCCGGCCGTCGAGCGTGACTCGTGCGACTTCTACTTCAAGATCTCGCCGTCGCCGCAGAACAAGGACGAGCTGGACTGCGATCCGCTGCTCGTGCACTCCCACAAGCACCACGCCGAGCGCGACGTCGAACTGCTCGACGCCGAGGTGCTGCTCAAGGACTCGCCGCTCGATCCCATCGCCGACTTCCCCGTGCGGCGGATCGTCGATGCCACGTGGGCCCAGCGTTCCACGGTGATCGACGCCAAGGTGATCGGCACCGTGCCCCGGGCCGACATCGAACCGTTCATCCACCAGCGCTACGACGACATGTCGGTGCTGGGTACCCGCGACTGAGGCCCCGGTCATGAGCGACGAGATGGAACAGCACCATGTCGTGATCTCCGCCGACTGTCACGCCGGCGCCTCGATACGCGACTACCGGCCGTATCTGGAGACGAAGTACCACGAGCGTTTCGACGAGTGGGTGGCGGCCACGGAGGCCGCCTACGCGCAGATCAGTTCGCGGATGGGCGAGACCTCCGTGCTCAATGTCGGGGTCGGAGGCGATCCGGTCGCCGACGCCGACCGCAACTGGGACTTCGATCGCCGGTGGCGCGAGGCGTATGCCGATGGAGTCGTCGCCGAGGTGGTCTTCCCCAACACGCAGCCCCCGTTCGCCCCGTTGCCGTCGACCATGTTCGAGGCCCCGTCGTTGTCGTTCGACGACGCCGAGCTGCGGTTCGCCGGACTGCGGGCCCACAACCGGTGGGCGGTCGACTTCGTGTCCCAGGCCCCGGCCCAGCGGTCGGCGGTGGTGCAGGTGTTCCTCGGGGATGTCGCCGGTTCGGTCCGTGAACTCGAATGGGCCCGCGACAACGGTCTGCGCGGCGGGATGCTGCTGCCCGGCGCCCCGCCCGGATCGGGTTTCGAGCCCCTCTACTCGCCGGCCTATGAACCGCTGTGGGCCGCGTGCGTCGACCTCGATTACACCGTCACCCACCACAGTGGCGGTGGCACCCCGGACTTCGGCCCCTATTACCCGGCGTCGATGGCGATGTTCATGCTCGAGGTCACCTGGTGGGGACATCGGGCGCTGTGGCACCTGATGTTCAGCGGCGTGTTCGAGCGCCATCCGCAGCTGCGGTTCGTCAACACCGAGACCGGCACCAAGTGGATCGTCGACACCCTCGACGAACTCGACACGTTCTACGAGCGCATGAAGCACGCGCAGCACGGGTCGGAGGCGTTGTTCGGTCGCATCGCCACCGCTGAGTTGTCGTTGCGACCGAGCGAGTACTGGCGTCGTCAGTGCGCCATAGGCGCCTCCTTCCTGCGACCGATGGAGTGTGCGCTCCGGCATCAGGTCGGAGTGGACAACATCATGTGGGGCAGTGACTACCCGCATCTCGAGGCGACCACGCCGTACACCCTCGAGCACCTCCGGCTCACCTTCGGCGGTGTCGATCCCGCCGAAACGACGAAGATGCTCACCACCAACGCCGCGCGCTTCTACCACTTCGATGTGGACGCGCTCCGTTCGTTGGCCGACCAGTGGTGCCCCACCAAGGGCCAGGTGTACGAGCGTCTCGACTTCGCCACGGTGCCGGAGGACGCGTCGAAGTGTCCCGGACTGGCGCCTCACACCCAGTGGGAACGCTGAGCGCGTCTCGCCTCGTACAACGATGACGTCGGGGAGGATGACATGAAGGAACTGCGCGGTCGCGTCGCGGTCGTCACCGGAGGGGCCAGCGGTATCGGCCTGGCCATGTGCCAACGATTCGGTCAGGAGGGGATGAAGGTCGTGATGGCCGACATCGTCCCCGAGCGTCTCGACGAATCCGTCGACCTGCTGCGAGGTGAGGGACTCGAGGTCACCGGGGTCGTCACCGACGTGACCAAGCTCGAGTCGGTCGAGGCTCTGGCCGAGGCCACGCTGTCGACCTACGGCGGCGTCCATCTGGTGTGCAACAACGCCGGCATCGGACCGGGCGGACAGGTCGCCCTGTGGGACTACGAGCCTGCCGACTGGAAATGGTGTCTCGACGTCAACGTCTATGGCGTGGCCTGGGGCATCAAGACCTTCGTGCCCATCATGATCGCCCAGGGCGACGAGGGTCACGTCGTCAACACCACGTCGGGCAACGGGGGCATCGCGCCCATGGCCGACACACCGATCTACTCGGTGTCCAAGGCTGCCGTCGTCACCATGAGCGAGGCACTGCTGCTGCACCTGCGCACCCGCGGCCTCGATCGAATCGGCGCGTCGGTGCTCTTCCCCGGCCCGGGGATGCTGCGCACGAAGTTGTTCGAGGCATGGGCCACGCGCCCGGACGAGTACGCCCGTGAGGTCGAGCGCACCACCGGGCACTTCACCTACGACGATGTCGAGAAGATCATGCGGGCGGCCAACCCCGACCTCGAGGTGACACCGCTCGAGGAGGTCGCCGACCGGGTTGCGCACGCGGTGGTCCACGACCAGTTCTGGATCCTGCCGCCCAACGCCCAGAGCGACGAGACGATGCGCAAGCGCTACGAGTCGATGCGCGATCGCCGCAACCCCGACTACTTCCGGGAGTGGAACCCCGACGTCGTGAAGTAGCCGCCCACTGCCCGCTCCGCGGTACCCCCACGACGGCCACCCGGCATCGCCTACGGTGACCGGGGGGATCACCGGACGGTCGGACCCCACGAACGACAGGACGACAGATGGCCTTCTCCACCGGCGCCGGCGCGATCGACCTCATGATCGGCTTTCCGTTCCGTGACAAGAAGGCCGTCTACGAGTACCTGATGCCCGGCATCAAGGACAAGGGCACCGACGATCTCGCCATGCCGGCGGGCTACATGTTCAAGGACGTGCCCGAAGAGGCCGGTGACGATGTCGATCCGGTGGAGTTCACCTTCTCCGAGATGGACAAGTGGGGGATCGCCGCCGGTCTGTTCGGTGTGAGTGAGAACTCGATCGAGGCCAGGAGGCGCCATCCCGGTCGCGTGTTCTTCAGCATCGAGATCGATCCGAACGACATCAGCGGGGCGGTGCGGAAGATCCGCGACACCCACGCCGAGCACGGACTCAGCGCGGTCACCACCTTCCCCGCCGGATGTGTGCCCCAGGTGCCGGTGAGCGATCGCCGGTATTACCCGATCTACCAGACGTGCATCGATCTCGACATTCCCATCATCTCGAACGCCGGGATCCCCGGTCCGCGTGTGCCGGCCGAGTGTCAGCACGTCATGCACTTCGACCAGGTCTGTTACGACTTCCCCGAGCTGCGCATCGTGATGCGTCACGGCGCCGAGCCCTGGGAGGACCTGGCGGTCAAGCTCATGCTGAAGTGGCCGGGTCTCCACTACATGCCCTCGGCCTTCGCGCCGAAGTACTACCCCAAGGCGATCATCGACTACGCCAACAGTCGCGGTGCACAGAAGGTCATGTACGCCGGGTACTTCCCGGCCGGACTCACACTCGAGCGCATCTTCACCGAGATGCCGAACGTCCCGTTGAAGGACGATCGTTGGTCCGACTTCCTGCGTGAGAACGCCATCCGCACGTTCAAGCTCGACAACGTCTTCTCGTTCACGGAGGCCTGACATGGCAACGGCAGTCATCACGGGGGCAGGCCAGGGTCTGGGGCGGGCCGATGCCCTTCGACTGTCCGCTGACGGCTTCGACATCGTGTGTCTCGACCTGAACGGTGACGCGGCCGCCGAGACGGCGGCGATGGTGGGCGGGCGTTCCTTCGCCGTCGACGTGACCGACCGTGATGCCGTGTTCGCCGTGGCCGCCCGGATCGACGAGTGTGGCGCGCTCGTCAACAATGCCGGGATCTGGAACTTCCCGTCGATCCTCGAGGTCGACGAGCAGCAGATGCAGTCGGTGATCGACGTGAACGTCAAGGGCATCGTCTGGTGTTGTCAGGCCTTCGTCCCGTTGTTGCGGGTGGCGGGCGGCAGCATCGTGAACATGTCGTCGGGAGCGGCGTGGACGAATTCCCCGATGGTCGGCATCTACCCCGCCACCAAGGCTGCGGTGGAATCGTTGACCAAGACGTTGGCCATGGAACTCGGACCCGACGGCATCCGCACCAACGCGATCGGTCCGGGACTGATCGTCAGTGAGGGCACCGCCG
>VERC01000162.1 GCA_018882825.1 Acidimicrobiia bacterium
CGTTCTACATGGTCGACTCGGTCGAGGGCGACTGGAACACCGGCACCGACGAGGGTCCGAACCTCGCCTACAAGCCCCGCACCAAGCAGGGCTACTTCCCCGTCCCGCCGATGGATCACTACCAGGATCTCCGCAGCGACATGACGCTCGCCCTCCACGGCGTCGGCATCGAGACCGAGCTGCATCACCACGAGGTGGCCTCGGGTGGTCAGGGCGAGATCGGCATCAAGTTCAACACCCTGCTGAAGATGGCCGATCAGCTGATGACCTTCAAGTACATCCTGAAGAACGTCGCGTGGCAGGCGGGCAAGTCGCTCACCTTCATGCCGAAGCCGATCTTCCAGGACAACGGCTCGGGTATGCACACCCATCAGTCACTGTGGAAGGGCGGCGAGCCGCTGTTCTACGACGAGGCCGGCTACGCCGGGCTGTCGGACGTCGCCCGCTGGTACATCGGAGGTCTGCTGCACCACGCCCACGCGGTGATCGCGTTCACCAACCCGACCACCAACTCGTTCAAGCGTCTGGTGCCGGGGTACGAGGCACCGGTGAACCTGGTGTACAGCCAGCGCAACCGTTCGGCCTCGGTCCGTATCCCGTTGGCGTCGCAGAGCCCGAAGGCCAAGCGCCTCGAGTTCCGCTGCCCCGACTCGACCTCGAACCCCTTCCTCGCCTTCTCGGCGATGATGCTGGCCGGTCTCGACGGGGTCCAGAACCGCATCGAACCGCCGACGCCGGTCGACAAGGACCTCTACGACCTCCCGCCGGAGGAGCTGGCCCTGGTCCCGCAGGTCCCGGCCTCGCTGGAGCAGGCCCTCGACGCCCTCGAGGCCGACAACGAGTTCCTCAAGGCCGGCGGTGTGTTCACCGACGATCTGATCCAGACGTGGGTGGAGTACAAGCGAAAGAACGAGGTCGACGCGATCCGTCTGCGTCCGCACCCCTACGAGTTCTCGCTCTACTACGACATCTGAGCAGCACCCGAAGCGTGTGCGAGGGCGGCCTGCGGGCCGCCCTCGTCGCGTGCGGGTTCGGGGCGCGGCCTATGTTGTCGATGGGCGGGGCGGTCCGTCCGATGGGAACGGTGAAAGTGGCGTGCGGATGAGTCGGACCCGTCGGTGGATGACGAGCGCGGGCGCGCTCGTCGTCGTCCTCCTCGGTCTCGTGGGTTGTGCGTCGACGGCCGGGCCCGGGGCCACCCCCACGACCGCGACCTGGCGTGCGCCGACGACCACCACCTCGGTCCCGTCCACTACGGCGGCGCCCAGCACCACGACGACCGCGAATCCCGCACCTGCGCCGACCACGACCGCACCGGCTCCGGTGGCGCCGACGTCGTCGCGGGACCGACTGGCCGTCCTCGCCGTCGACGACCGACCGGCACCGACCGGGGTCTATCGCCGGGAGGACTGGCCCCACTGGTCCGACACGGACGGCAACGGATGCGATGCGCGCCAGGACGCCCTCGTGCGTTGGTCCACCGTGCCGGCCACGATCGACCGTTCACGTACCTGTCGGGTGGTCGCCGGTTGGTGGGTGTCGCCCTACGACGGTCGCACCACCAACAACCCTTCCGACTTCGACGTCGACCATCTCGTGCCACTGGAGAACGCCTTCGAGTCGGGTGGGTGGCGATGGACGGCCGGCCAGCGGCGGTCGTTCGCCAACGACCAGCGCGGTCTCGTCGTCACCTCGGCGTCGTCGAACCGATCCAAGGGGTCTCAGTCACCCGATCGATGGCGACCGGCGGACCGGTCGTCGTGGTGCGCCTACGCCGATGGGTGGGTCGACGTGAAGCAGCGATGGTCGCTCACCGTCACCACCTCCGAGCGCGACGCGCTCGGTCAGATGCTCGACACGTGCACGCTCGTCAGTCCGGTGTGGCCCGACCCCCGGTGAGCACCCGGGCCGGTCGTGCTCAGTGGCGGCCGGGGAGTCCGTAGAACACCCGTTCCACCACCGTGCGGGTGCGGCGGGTGACGCGGCGATAGTGCTCGCGCAGTCCACCGGGTGTCGTGTCCATGGCCCGGGCCAGCCACAGCAGCGATTCGGGCTGCGTGGGGAGTGAATCACCCGGACCGCTGTTGACCAGGAACCAGCGGTTGCGGACCTGTTCGCAGAACGCGTACGACTCGGCCAGCACGTCGGCGTCGGTGGGGTCGAGCACGCCCTCGGCGGCGAGGGCGGTGATTGCGTCGAGCGTGCCCGGGGCGCGCACCCCCGCCTGCAACTGCAGCATCTGCACGGTGAACTCGATGTCCGACAGCGAGCCACGACCGAGTTTGAGGTGGAAGTCCGGGTCCTCGCCCATCGGGATCCTCTCGTTCTCGATGCGCGCCTTCATGCGTCGGATCTCGCGGACCCCTTCGGCCGACAGGCCCGGCTCCCACACGAACTGGTCGAGTCGACCCAGGAGTTCCGATCCGAGGGCGGCGTCACCGGCGACGACCCGGGCCCTCGTCATGGCCTGGCGTTCCCAGGTGAGTGCCTGATCGCGCCAGTACGACAGCCACGACTCGAGGCTGCGTGACAGTGGTCCACTGCGACCCTCCGGCCGCAGATCGGCATCGACCTCGTAGATCCGCCGCGCCGGTGTCGATCCGCCGATCATTCGCATGAGCGACTGCGCCACCCGTCGGGCCTCGTCGATGTCGGCGGTCGTCGTTCCCCGGTGCACGAAAGCGAGGTCCAGATCGCTGGCGTAGGCAAGTTCGGAGCCGCCGAAGCGGCCGAGTCCGAGGACGGCGAACTCGACCTTCGGTCCGATGGAGTCGAGTGCGGCGCGCACTGTTCCCTCCGCCAGGATCGCGAGGTCGTGACCGACGCGACGCACGTCGGCCTCACCGAGGACGTCACGGGCACCGATGCCCAGCAGATTGCGCTGCTGCCATCGTCGCAACGAGGCCTGACGCTCATCGTCGCCCTCGCGCAACCGCAGCGCGGTCGTCGCCCGATCGACGAGCACGTCGAGGGGTTGTGTCGCGAGCCGGTCCGGATCGTCGAGCCGAGCGACGAGGTCGGGGTTGGCGGCGATGACGTCACCGAGCAGTCGACTGGTCCCGGCCACAGTGCACAGGGCGCGTGCGGCGGCCGGCGAGTCACGGAACGTCTCGGCGATCTGGCGCGAGGCGCGAGGACCCGTCAGGAGGTTCCGCACCTGCAGCAGTCCGAGGTCGGGGTCCGGTGACTGCGACAACCAGTCGAGCAGCAGGGGGAGCAGTTGCTGCATGAGACGGCTGGAGCGGTTCAATCCTCGCGTGAGGTCCCGCATCGCCGCTTGGGTGCGCGCGGCATCGGCGAATCCGAATGCCAGCAGGCGGGCCTCGGTGGCTTCGGGATCGAGCGCGGCCTCGGTCGGTCCGGCGGCGGCGAACGCCTCGAGCAGCGGCCGGAAGTACACCCGCTCGTGTATCGAGCGCACCGTGGCCTGGGTGGAACGGAGTTCTCGCAGCAGATGTTCGGACGCCGTGCCCTCGGGGGTGTCGCGCCGACCCATGACACGGGCGAGGTGGTCGAGTCGTGGCTCGTCGTCGGGGATGGTGTGCACCTGTTGTTCGTCGACCAGTTGAAGTCGGTGCTCGACGGTGCGCAGGAGTCGGTAGGCGACGGCCATGCGGTCGCCGTCACCCTCGTCGATGTACCCCTCGCGGGCCATCTCCGCCAGCATCGTCAGCGTGGTGGCGCCGCGCAGGTCGGGATCGAGATGACCGTGCACCAGTTGCAGCAGTTGCACGGTGAACTCGATGTCACGGATCCCACCCGGTCCGCGCTTGAGCTCGCGGGTGTCGATTCCCTTGCGGGCCACTTCGGCCTCGGCCCGGGCCTTCATCGAGCGCAGCGAGCGCAACGCGTCCGCGTCGAACGGGCGCGCCCACAATGCGCGTTGGGCCACCTCCAGCCATCGCGCGCCCAGTTCGGGGTCTCCGGCCGCCGGTCGGGCCTTGAGCAGCGCCTGGAACTCCCATGGCTCGGCCCATCGCTCCCAGTACGACGCGTACGAATCGATCGTCCGGACGAGAGGACCGTCGCGCCCCTCCGGTCGAAGGTTGGCGTCGACGCGGAAGCAGCGCCGGGCGACGTCCATGATGGCGCGCGCCCGACGCTCGAGGTCACGTCGAGGACCGTCGCCGACGAACATCACGTCGATGTCGCTCGAGTAGTTCAGTTCCTCACCAGCCAGCTTCCCCATTCCGATGACCGTCAACCGGCCGCTGTCGTCATCGGTGAGACGACAGGCATGGGCCAGCACGTCCCGGCCGAGTCGGGCCAGTGCATCCCCGACCTGCTCCAGGGCGTCGAGGCCCACGAGATCGCGCGCGGCGATGCGCAGGAACTCCAGATCGCGCCATTCGACGAGTCCCGTGACATCGCCGATGTCGTCGGCTGACGGCCGGCGATCGATGTCGGCCAGGACATCGATCGTCGCCACCGGCCGGGAGTCGATCACCCGTGTGAGTGATCGACTGGCGGCCAACACCGCCACCAGGGCACCGGCGATTCCCGGGTCCTCGGCTGCCCGTTCCACCATGAGCGGTGCCTCGTCGGCCAGTCGTTCCAGTGCCACGCGGACCGCGGCCGGCGCCGCGCTGCGTTCGCTGCGCTCGTCGAGGACCACGGGGAGTGGGCGATGATCGGCCACATCCGGAGGCTAGTGATCGGCTCGGGTACCCGTAGTCTGCGGAGATGCCCGTGCTCAGGGTCGGACTCGCCCAACTCGACACCGTCGTCGGCGACATCGACGGCAACACGGCGCGTGTGCTCGAGTCGATGAACCGCGCCGAGGAGCTCGGTTGCGACCTGTTGGTGCTGCCCGAACTGGCGCTCACCGGCTATCCGCCCGAGGACCTGCTGCTGCGTCCCGGTTTCGTCCGTGATGCGCGCGTCGCTCTCGATCGCATCGTGGCCGCGTCGCGGTCGTGCACCACCGTCGTCGGCTTCCCCGAGAGTGGACTCGCCGATGTCGCCGGTGCGCTGGATCACACCGAGGCCATCGTGGATGCCGGTCCGGTGGGTCGGCCCGTCCTCTACAACTCCGCCGCAGTATGTGTCGGAGGGTCGTGCGTCGGGACCTATCGCAAGCGCGAGTTGCCCAACTACTCGGTGTTCGACGAGGAGCGGTACTTCGTCGCCGGCGATGGTCCCCTCCCGCTGTTCAAGGTGGCCGGGGTGTCGTTCGGGGTCTCGATCTGCGAGGACGCGTGGACTGCCGATGGCCCCATCGCCGACCTCGGTGCCGGTGGAGCGCGACTGGTGGTGAACCTCAACGCGTCGCCGTTCAACATCGGGAAGTCCGCGCAGCGCGCCGCAGTCGTGGCGGCTCGGGCCCGAGAGGCCGACGCCGTCGTCGTCTACGTCAACCAGGTCGGGGGACAGGACGAACTCGTCTTCGACGGTGATTCGATGGTCGTCGCCGCTGACGGAACGGTGTTGGCCCGCGTCGAGCGGTTCGTGGAGGGACTGTTCGTCGTCGACATCGAGATCGCAGGCGATGAATCGGCGCGCCCCGATCGTCCACCGATCGTTCCGGTCGGTGTGGCGCCGGATCTCGACGAGGAGATCGAGGTGTGGCGGGCCCTCGTGCTGGCCACCCGCGACTTCGTGCACAAGAACGGTTTCACCGATGTGGTCGTCGGCCTGTCGGGCGGAGTCGATTCCGCGCTGGTGGCCGCCGTCGCCGTCGATGCGCTCGGCGCCGATCGGGTCCATGGCGTCCTCATGCCGTCGCGCTACTCGAGCGAGCACTCCATCACCGACGCGATGGCCCTGGCCGACAACCTCGGGATCGAACGTCGTGTCATTCCCATCGAACCCGCGCATCAGGCCTTCATGACCATGTTCGGACCATCGTTCGAAGGTCGCGACATCGGACTGGC
>VERC01000163.1 GCA_018882825.1 Acidimicrobiia bacterium
GCTCACCGGTGCCCCCTGGCCCGTCACCGTCGCCGCCGATGCACCCATCGACGATGTGGTGGAGGCGTTCGTCGAGAACCGTGGTTCGTCGATCGTGGTCGTCGACGAGGCCGATCGACCGTTGGGTCGCATCCTCGCCGACGACGTCATCGACGCGCTGTTGCCCGATCGTGAGCGCGGCCGCCGCCACTTCACCGGCATCCTCTCCTGATCGGTTCCGACATGGCCGACGAGACCCACGCCCCCGAACCGGCCGGCGAGAGGACCGTCGCGCCCCGACGTCGACGGCGGCTCTACCTGTGGTTGGCGGTGCTCGGTCCCGGGCTGGTGGCCGCCAATGCCGGCAACGACGCCGGTGGCATCGCCACCTACGCGTCGGCAGGATCGCAGTTCGGGTACCGGACCCTGTTCGTGATGCTGCTCGTCACCGTGGCGCTGATCGTCGTGCAGGAGATGTCGGCCCGGCTCGGGGCCCACACCGGTGAGGGCCTCATGGCGCTCATCCGCGAGCAGTTCCCGCTGCGGGCGTCGGCGTTCGCCATCGTCATGTTGCTCATCGCCAACCTCGGTCTGGTGGTCTCCGAGTTCGCCGGCATCGGCGCCGCCTTCGAACTGTTCGGCGTGTCGCGCTACATCTCCATCCCCATCGCCGCCGTCGCCATCTGGGCGGTCGTCGTGTTCGGGAACTACCGCTACGCCGAGCGGGCGTTCCTGCTGCTGGGGCTGGCGTTCATCGCCTATCCGATCGCCGCGGTGCTGGGCCGGCCCGACTGGGGCGAGGTGGCGTCGAACACGTTCATCCCCCACATGCTCGGCACCAAGGAGTTCCTCTTCCTCGTCGTCGCCCTCATCGGGACGACCATCACGCCGTACATGCAGCTCTATCAAGCGGCTGCCGTGGCCGACAGCGGCACCGGTCCCGACGAGTACCGCATGGTCCGCATCGACACGATCACCGGTGCGATCTTCGCCAACATCGTCTCGATGGCGATCATCATCGCCACGGCCACGGCCATCGGTGGTTCCGGGCCGTTGTCGTCGGCCAAGGAGGCCGCCGAGGCCCTCGAGCCCGTGGCCGGTTCCGGTGCCCAGGTGCTGTTCGGCATCGGGCTGCTCGGTGCCTCGGCCCTCGCCGCCGCGGTGGTGCCGCTGGCCACCTCCTATGCGGTGGCCGAGGCCATCGGCGTGGAGCGCTCGGTGTCGCGCACGTTCCGAGAAGCGCCGTTGTTCATGGGTCTGTTCACCGCGCTCATCGTCATCGGGTCGCTGGTGGCGCTCGTACCCGGCAACCTCATCGACCTTCTGCTCAACATGCAGGTGCTCAACGGACTCATCACCCCGATCATCCTGTTGTTCATCCTCCTGTTGGCCAACCGCCGCTCGGTGCTGGGCGATGCCGCCAACGGTCCGAAGTTGCGCGTGCTCGCCGCGGTGATCGTGGTCGTGGTCGCAGTGCTCGCCGTCGTGGTGCTGGTCCAGACCGTGGCCGGTTGGTTCGGCCTGCTCTGAGCCTCCGGCCGGACGATGGCAGGCTGACGGGGTGGACTACCTGCGCATCTGGGCCGACGAGTCGGGGGAGAGCCACCTCGAGGAGGTGACGATCGCCCGTACGGTCGTGCCGGCCGAACCGGGCACCGTCGAACTGCATGTGTCGGCACCGCTCGCCGTCGATCGACTGCAGTTCCTCGAGGCGATCGCCGTTGACCAGGTGCCCGACTTGCACTGTGCGCCGCGACGGCAGCTCGTGGTGTGGCTCGACGGCTGGGTGCGCATCACCACGAGCGACGGCGACTCGCGCACCCTGCCGGCCGGTGCGGTGGTGCTGGCCGAGGACCTGCACGGTGCCGGGCACATGACCGAGCACGAACCCGGTGTGCGCCGGATCGTGCAGATCCCGCTCGAACCCGCCTGAGTCCACTCCTCTACGACACTGCGTCGGCATCGAACCGTCGTCGTGGGTGAGACTGCCCCCATGACACTCGACGACCTGCTCGCCCGGGCCGAGATCACCGATGTGATCCAGCGTCTCGCCCGCGGCACCGACCGACTCGACCGCGACCTGATGGCCTCGTGCTATCACCCCGACGGTTTCGACGATCACAACTCGTTCCGCGGTTCGGGCACCGAGTTCGCCGACTGGGTGTGCACCGTGCTCCCGCACTTCGCCGCCACCACCCACTTCATCGCCCTGCCCCACATCCGGCTCGACGGGGACGTCGCTCTGGTCGACACCTACTGCGTGGCCCATCACGTCGGTCGACCGGGTGACGACGGCATGGCCACCGACATGGTGATGGGCCTGCGCTACATCGACCGCTTCGAGCGCCGTGGCGGGGTGTGGCTGATCGCCGAGCGGGTGTGCGCCTTCGACTGGAACTACACGGTGCCGTTCGATCCGGCCGCCACCTTCCAGTGGGACGAGGACTTCACCGTGGGCCGTCGCGACCGCACCGACCCCTCGTACCGGGATCTCTAGGCCCTGCCCGCTCCTTGTCGCCCTCGGCGGGTCCCACTACGGTGACGGCGTCCCCGAACGGGGGCCATGGCGGCGTCCGGATCCACGGGCCCCGTCGCCCGGGACACCGGGAAGATCACCAGGAGGGGTACACGTGCCTACAGGGCAGGAGACGCGACCGGTGCGCCGGTCCACTCGACGTCGGAGTGTGACGATGGCCATCGGCCTCGCCGCCGCACTCGCCGTCCTCGCCGCCGCATGCGGTGGCGGACGATCGGGATCGTCGAACAACAGCGGTGGCGGCTCGTCCAACACCAAGGGAACCAACTTCGGCACGATGATGTCGCCGTGCGGTTCGGGTGACGCCAAGGGCGCCACCGCCCAGGGTGTGACCGACACCTCGATCACCATCGGCTACGGCGACGACGCCGGCTACGCCTCGGCCCCGGGTCTCAACAAGGAGATGTCGGACGCCATCAAGGCCATGATCAAGTGGTGCAACGACCAGGGCGGCATCAACGGCCGCACCGTGGTCGGCAAGTACTACGACGCCGCCATCCTCAACGTGAACAACGTGATGACCGAGGCCTGCGGCCAGGTCTTCATGCTGGTCGGTCAGGGCTGGTCGCTCGACTCCGCCCAGGAGCAGACCCGTGTGGCCTGTGGTCTGGCGTCGGTGCCCACCTACACGGTGTCGCCCCAGTTCGCCAACGGTCCGTTGATGTACCAGCCCACTCCGAATCCGGGCGACTACATGAACGCCTCGCCGATGTTCACCTTCGCTCAGAAGTTCCCGACGCAGGTGAAGAAGGCGGCGACGTTCTACGCCAACTACGCGGCGACGATCGACTCCACCGAGAAGGCCGTCCTCGCCGGCAAGCAGGCCGGCTGGGAGTTCCTCGCCTGCGACCAGGTGTACAACATCGGTGGTGAGGCCAACTGGACGCCGTTCCTCCAGCGTCTCAAGGACTGCGGTGCCGAGGTCGTGTACTTCTCCGGCTCGCCGGCCCCGAACTTCCAGAACGTGCTGGACGCGGCCAAGACCATCAACTTCAACCCGATGTGGTTCCAGGAAGCGAACTTCTACGACACGAACTTCGCCAAGTGGAACACCAACGGCAATGCCGACAACGTGTACGTGCGCATGACGTACTACCCGTTCGAGCAGGCCGACAAGGTGCCGGCGGTCAAGCAGTACATGGAGATCGTGAAGGCCAACGGTGGTTCCACCAGCCTCCTCGGCATGCAGGCCACCGCGGCCTTCCTGCTGTGGGCGCAGGGGGCCCAGTCCTGTGGCTCCACGCTCACCCGTGACTGCATGATGTCGACGCTGGCCAAGGTCACGTCGTTCGACGCCGGTGGTCTGCAGTCACCGGCCAACCCGGGCGGCAATCTCCCCGGCGACTGCGGTCTCGTGCTGAAGATGAAGGGCTCCACCTACGAGCAGGTGATCCCGACCACCATCGGCACCCAGGCCTGCGATTCCAAGTACCTGGTCAAGCTGGTCGGTCCCGTGGTGGACAGGGCCAAGCTCGACGGCAACCGCATCTCGCAGGCGGGCAAGTCCTGACCTGACGGGTTGCGTCCCGCGCCTTTCGAGGGCGGTCGTCGGAGCGATCCGGCGGCCGCCCTCGGCGCGTCACGGCCTCAGACCTTGTAGCCCCCGTCGACGCTGATGACCTGACCGGTGATGCCCAGACCGTCGTCGGCCACGAGCAATGTGGCCATCCCGGTGAGCTCCTCGGGGGCGAGGACGCGGTTCTGCAACGCGAACGACGAGGCCCACGCCTCGGCCTCGGCGGCCGTCATGCCCTTCGATGCGCCGATGACCTCCCAGTCGATCAGCGACGTCGACGTCCATCCCGGACACAGCAGGTTCACGGTGATGCCGTGCGGCGCGCCGGCGGCGGCCAACTGCTTGGTGAATCCGGCCAGACCGTGCTTGGCGGTCACGTAGGCGAGGTTGGCGCCGGTGTGCTTGGACGCCCCCGAACCGATGCTCAGGATCCGCCCGTAGCCCTGTTCGCGCATGGCCGGCAGGGCAGCCCGGGTCGTCCAGAACGCAGAGGTCAGGTTGAGGGTGACGGTGTCCTCGAACGTGGCGTCGTCGCCGTCGAACGGATCGTGATGGCGACCGGCACTGCCCCCGACATTGTTGAGCAGGATGTCGATCCGGCCGAACTCGCGCAGCGCAGCCCGCACCGGTTCGCGGGCGTCGTCGCGGTCCATGGCGTCGGCCACGACCGCTCGGCCATCTCCCCCTTCGGCCCGCATCTGCTCGACCACGGCATCGAGGTCGCTCTGGGTGCGTGAGGAGATCACCACGGTGGCGCCTTCGCGAGCCCAGCGCAGGGCGATGGCCCGGCCGATGCCCCGTCCACCGCCGGTCACCACGGCGATACGTCCCTCGAGTTGTCCCACGGCTGACCTCCCGGGCAAGACTGTCACAGCGTTCAGGATGGTGAGAGCAAGGTGCCGATCCGAACCCGGTCGATCCCCACGGAGCGAATAAGGTCGCGAGGAACCATGACTCGATTCCTCCTGACCAAGCGGTTCGTGGTGCTCTGGGCCATCGCAGTGGGTCTGTACATCTTCGGATGGGCGACCAAGTGGACGTTCGATCCCCGCACCGCTGGCGCGTACTGGGGTGGGAGGTTCTTCAGCGCTCAGGCCGACGCCATCCTCAACGGTCGACTGTGGATCGACGGGAAGTACCTTCCCGGAGAGTGCTACTTCTCCGACGGGAAGTGCTACGGGTACTACGGCATCATTCCGAGCATTCCACGTTTGGCGCTCGTGCCGTTCCTCGGGATCAAGGCCTCCGAGATGTCGGCAGTCTTCGTCGCCCTCTCCGCAGGGGCAGCGATGTGGGGTGCTCTTGATCTCTGTCGACGTGTGTTGGCACGTGTACTCCCCGAAGGTGGGGGAGTCGCATCGGCTTACCTGGCGCTTGCCGCAGTTGTACTCGGCCCGGGCAGCGTCATGGTGCTGCTTGCCGACCCATACATGTACCACGAGTCGATCCTCTGGTCGATTGCGGCAACGATGATCGGCGTCAATCTGTTCTGGAGATGGTGGTCCGAACGCCGCACGAGTCAGTTCGTCGGGGCCACGATCGCCTTCGTCATCGCTGCGGGCTCGCGGCCGACCGTGATGTTCGTGGCCTTAGTGCTCGCACTCGGAGTTGTCGTCGCCGCTTATCGCAGTCGGCAACTCAGTCTGGGCGTGGTTGCATCGGCCGCCGCTCTCGGAGTCCTCCCGATCCTGTGGGTCACGGGCGTGTTGTTCGCGAAGTTCGGCACACCGCTTCCCAACGACGACAACTACGAGGGACTCTCGTACATCTATGTCCAGTACATCATCAGCAACAACGGACGATGGCAGCAGTTCAGCCCGCGCTACATG
>VERC01000164.1 GCA_018882825.1 Acidimicrobiia bacterium
GCGCGGAACCCGGCGTCGGCCAGGGCCGGGAGCAGGTGGCGCCACCCGTGCGCGGTGTCGGGGAAGCCGTGCAGGCACAACGCCAATGGACCCGACCCGCCGGCCACGAGGCAGCCGAAGGTGAGGTCGGGAGTGTCGATGAACACGAGGTCGGGAGCGGTCATGGTCCGACCGTAGGCGCATCGGTGCGCCGGTGTGGTTTCCGTCACTCCCTGTTCACTTCGTGCAGGTGGTGCCCTACTGTCCCCGCACCGCGCAGCCATGGGGGTGAGAGTGGAGATCACGTTCTACGGCGTGCGGGGCTCGACGCCTTGCGCCGGTGAATCGACGAGGCGCTACGGGGGGAACACGGCATGCGTCGTGGTGCGCGCCCCCGACGCCGATCCGATCCTGCTCGACCTCGGTACCGGACTTCGCTACTTCGGGGAGGAGCACCCCGTGGGCATGCCTCTGCACGCGCATGCGCTCGTCACCCACCTGCACTGGGATCACGTGCAGGGTCTGCCGTTCTGTCGTCCGCTGTTGTGCGCGGGCTCGTCGTTGTCCGTGTACGGACCGGCGCACGAGGGCGTCGGCTTCGACGACGGATTCGATGCGCTCATGCGTCCGCCGTTCTTCCCGGTCACCCGTGCGCAACTCCCCGGCGAGATCTCGTTCCACACGCTCACGCCCGGTGTGCACGATGTCGCCGGGGCCAAGGTCACCGCGCTCGAGGTGCCGCACACCGACACGACCTTCGGCTACCGCATCGAGCGCGACGGTCGATCGGTCGCCTACATCAGTGATCATCAGCAGTCGGCCGATGGCCGGTCGATCGCACCGGCCGTGCTCGACCTGTGCGAGGGCGTGGACGTGCTCATCCACGACGCGCAGTTCACCCCGGAGGAGTTCGCCGTGAAGTCGAACTGGGGCCACTGCACCATCGAGTACGCGGTACACGTGGCTGCCGTCGCCGGTGTCGGAAGGCTGGTGCTGTTCCATCACGACCCGTCGCATGCCGACGACACGCTCGATCGTCTGCTCGTCGGCGCCCGGGCATTGCCCTCGGCGGCCGGTCTCGAGATCGTCGCCGCCCACGAGGGGCTCACGCTGGCGCTGTCCTAGGATCGGCGGCCGTGAGCGCCGACCATCCCGACCACGCCTTCGACTCCGCCAAGTACCGACAGGTCCTCGGCCATTTCCCCACGGGGGTGACGGTGGTGACGGCCATGACCGACGATGGTCCGGCCGGAATGGCCATCGGGTCGTTCTCGTCGGTGTCGTTGGATCCGCCGCTCGTGCTGTTCTGCCCGCAGAAGACCTCGGGGTCGTGGACCCGCATCAAGGGGTCGGGCAACTTCTGCGTCAACATCCTCGCCGAGGATCAGGAGGACGTGAGTCGGGTGTTCGCGTCGAAGTCCGATGACAAGTTCGCCGAGATCGGCTGGAAGCACTCGGGGAACGGCGCGCCCCGGATCACCGGGGTGCTGGCTCACATCGACTGTGAGATCCACGATGTGCTCGATGGCGGTGACCACGACATCGTGGTCGGTCGTGTGACCGCGCTCGACGTCGATCACGAGGGTGGACCACTGATCTTCTTCCGCGGCGGCTACGGCCGCGTGACCCTCTGAGATCGGTTCTGGACATGCCCATCTACGCCCTCGGTGACGACGTCCCGGACATCCATCCCGACGCCTACGTACATCCCGATGCCGTCGTGATCGGCAAGGTGTCGATCGGGGCGGAGTCGACGGTGTGGCCCGGCGCCGTGCTGCGCGGTGACAACGGCGGGATCGTCATCGGTGCCCGCACCTCGATCCAGGACGGCACCGTCATCCACTGCATCCCCACCCGACCCACGATCGTCGGTGACGACTGTGTGATCGGCCACATCGTGCACCTCGAGGGCTGCACCATCGAGGACGACTCGCTCGTCGGCAATGGTTCGGTGGTGCTCCACGACGCCATCGTTCGTTCGGGAGGCATCGTCGGCTCCAACGCCGTGGTGTCGAATCGCACCGAGGTGCCGGGCGATCAGATGGCCCTGGGCGTGCCGGCGAAGATGCGACCTGCCACCGACAGTGCCCGCTTCGCCATGCGCATCGCCGCCGACGACTACGTGGCCAGAGGCAAGCGCTACCGGGCCGAACTGCGTCGTCTGGACTGAGCGAGTCCGGTCAGAGTCCGGCACCCAACCAGTCGAACGGTGCCCACGGGAGATTGCGCGCCACCCAGAAGGCGGCGATGCCGACGAACAGCACGATGGCACCGGTGCGCGACAGCGAGGGCCGCAGGGCCCGACCTCCGACGCGGGGCGCCAGTCGGTTCCAGGCGAACCACACTGCGGCCACGACCAGGGTGAGCACCACCAGCACGTTGTGGTTCACCGCCGCCACGATGTCGCCGCGCAACAACGAGTGCACGGCCCGGGTTCCGCCACATCCGGGGCAGTCGAGGCCGGTGAGGGCATTGAACGCGCAGCCGGGCAGGAGGTTCGGTCGAGCGGGATCGACGACGCCGACGTAGGCCAGTCCGGCCACCGTGAGACCGCCGAGGGCCCACCGGGCACTCCGGCCCACACGGCGGGGCGCCGAGGGCGGCGCCGGCGCAGGCGCGGTGCCGAGGCGATCGGAGTCCGGACTCACGTCGGCCCGGGTCGCGTCGGTCGGGGTGGCCACCACGCCAGTGTACGACCGGGGTGGTCGATGGGTGCCGGCACCGACGGTCCCCGTAGGGTGAGGTGATGACGATCGAACTCGGACGTGTCGGACTGTGGGCCTATCAACTCGACCAGGTTCCCGCCTCGCAGGCTCGGGAACTGGCGGCCGAGATCGAGCAGATCGGGTACCCCACGCTATGGATCCCGGAGATGGTCGGGCGCGAACCGTTCGTCAGTTCGTCGCTGCTGCTCTCGGCCACCGAACGACTGGTGATGGCCACCGGGATCGCCTCGATCTACGCCCGTGACGCGCTGTGCGCCAATTCGGCGTGGCACACGCTGACCGAGGCCTTCCCCGACCGGTTCCTGCTGGGACTCGGGGTCAGCCATCAGATGATGGTCGAGGGACTGCGCGGTCACGACTACTCGAAGCCGTTCTCGGCCATGACGGCCTTCCTCGACGGCATGGACAACGGTCTCTACACGGCGTCGCCCTCGCCCGTGCCGCCCACGCGAGTGCTGGCCGCCCTCGGCCCGCGCATGCTGCGTCTGGCCGCCGAACGTTCCGCCGGTGCGCACCCTTACTTCGTGCCCCCGGAGCACACGGCGTTCGCCCGCGAGACCATGGGCCCCGGACCGCTGCTGTGCCCCGAGCAGGCCGTCGTCCTGGAGACCGATCCGACCCGGGCCCGCGAGATCGCTCGTGGTCACATGGCCATGTACCTGCAGTTGCCCAACTACACGAACAACCTGTTGCGCCTCGGCTTCTCCGCCGACGATGTGGCCGACGGCGGATCGGACCGCCTGGTCGACGCCATCGTGGCCTGGGGTGACGAGGAGGCGGTGGCCGCGCGGGTGCGGGCCCACCACGATGCCGGCGCCGATCACGTGTGTGTCCAGGTCGTCCCCGCCGAGGGAACGGCCGCCCCGGTGGCCGAATGGCGTCGCCTGGCGCCGGTGCTGTTGGGCTGAGGCGGGTCGGGATCCGCCCCGGCAGTTGTTACTATCCCGGTAGGAGAAATTCCCCCTGACCCTCCGACCGGGAGCAACCCTGATGACCACCGAACTCGGCCTGGACCTCAGTCGCTACAAGCTCGGATGGAGTGACGTCGAGGACTACGTCTTCAAGCCCAAGCGGGGCCTCGACGAGAACATCATCCGCGAGATGTCGTGGATGAAGGGCGAGCCCGACTGGATGCGCGACTTCCGGCTGAAGTCCTACCAGCGGTTCCTGAAGCGCCCGATGCCCAACTGGGGTGGCGACATGTCGGAGATCTTCTTCGACGAGATCTTCTATTACATCAAGCCCACCGACAAGCAGGTCGATGCGTGGGAGGAGCTGCCCGAGTCGGTCAAGCAGACCTACGAGAAGCTCGGCATCCCGGAGGCGGAGCGGAAGTACCTGGCCGGTGTGACCGCGCAGTACGAGTCCGAGGTGGTGTACCACCGCAACCGTGAGGATCTCGAGGCGCAGGGCGTCATCTTCACCGACATGGACACGGCGCTGCGCGAGCACCCCGAGATCGTGCGCGCCTACTTCGGGACCGTGATCCCGCCCAACGACAACAAGTTCAGCGCCCTCAACTCGGCGGTGTGGTCGGGCGGATCGTTCATCTACGTGCCGCCGGGCGTCTCGGTGGAGATGCCGCTGCAGGCCTACTTCCGCATCAACGCCGAGAACATGGGGCAGTTCGAGCGCACGTTGATCATCGCCGACGAGGGCAGTCAGGTGCACTACATCGAGGGCTGCTCGGCGCCGGTGTACACGACCGACTCTCTGCACTCGGCCGTGGTCGAGATCGTGGTGAAGCCCAGTGCCCGCGTCACCTACACGACGATCCAGAACTGGTCCAACAACGTGTTCAACCTGGTGACCAAGCGCGCCCGGGTCGAGGCCGAGGGTCACATGGAGTGGATCGACGGCAACATCGGGTCGCGTCTCACCATGAAGTACCCGGCGGTGTGGCTCGTCGGGCCCAAGGCCTCGGGTGAGGTGCTCTCGGTGGCCTATGCCGGCGAGGGCCAGCATCAGGACACCGGTTCGAAGATGGTGCACGCGGCGCCGGAGACCACCTCGAAGATCGTCTCCAAGTCCATCTCCAAGGACGGCGGTCGCACTTCCTATCGCGGCCTCATCCGGGTCGAGGACGACGCCCACGGCTGCAAGAGCCACGTGCAGTGCGACGCGCTCATCCTCGACGACCACTCCGTCTCCGACACCTTCCCCTACATGGAGGTCGGGTCCGGCGACGCGGTGATCGGCCACGAGGCCACCGTGTCGCGCGTGGCCGACGAGCAGCTCTTCTACCTGATGAGTCGCGGTCTGTCGGCCGAGCAGGCCATGGGCATGGTGGTCAACGGGTTCATCGAGCCGATCACCCGGACGCTGCCCATGGAGTACGCGGTCGAGTGGAGCCGTCTCATCGAACTCCAGATGGAGGGCTCGGTCGGCTGAGCCGACCACACCGCATGGCCGGCGGCGCAGAGGTCACCGTTGCGTCGTCCCGGGCGCGACCGGGCGAGCGACGCGCCGTCGGTGACGTCCTCGTCTCGTCGGTGCTGTTCGGCGGGTGCAACATCGCCTGGCGGTACGGCACCGGCCCGGCCATCGGGATCGTGGGCTATCGCATGGTCATCGGTGCCGTCATCGCCGTGGGCATCGCCCGCTGGCGCGGCGGAGGCACATGGCTGGATCCGTTGCGCGTGCGGTCGGGCCGGATCGCAGTGGCGGCCTCGATCGCGGGGCTGGTGGCCGCCGGCACCATGTTCCGGGCCCTCGACGGCCCTCTGGCGGGGCTGGCGCTCGCTTGCACGCCGGCGGTGGCGCTGCTGGTGCGCGATCGGTCCGGTCGAGTGGCGGTGGCGGCGGCATTGGGTTCGTCGGCGGCCGCGATCGTCGGTCTCACGGTGGCGGCCGGTGGCATCGGGGTGGATTCGGTGTCGTGGGGTGACGCAGTGATCGCCGTGGTCTTCATCCTGCGTTCGTTTCTCTTCGAGCCGTTCAAGATTCCCTCCGGGTCGATGATTCCCACCTTGCTCGTGGGCGACCTCATCTTGGTCAACAAGTTTCATTACGGCTTGCGCCTGCCCGTCATCAATCTCAAGATCACCGAGGGCAACCCGGTTCAGCGGGGCGATGTGATGGTGTTTCGCTACCCGCCCAAGCCCAGCC
>VERC01000165.1 GCA_018882825.1 Acidimicrobiia bacterium
ACCCAGAACACGATGAGTGCGAACAGGGCCAGCACCACCGACGACGCGATCGCTTCGGTCACCACCAGTCGACGGATGGCGGACTCCACCGGTTCGAGTGATCGGCCCACCACGGCGATGGACCCGTCGGCCAGTCGTCGCTCCACGATCCGGACACGCGATGCATCACCCGACTGACTGGCCACGGTGCGCGGCGACCCGAAGTCGGGCGGCTGCTCCACCCGTGGCACGAGGTCGGGATCGGCTGCCGGCGCCACCAACGTCTGCAGTCGACCATCGGTTCCGATGCGACCGATGTAGTACTGGGAGAACTCGGCCGACACGATGGCGTTACGGTTCTGCGACAGCCGGGCGATGATCGGACCCGCCACCCGGGTCACTCCCTCGATCTCGTTGTCGACCTGCTGACGCAGATACGAACGCTCCACCAGGACGACGGCGATGTCGCTCACGCCCAACAGCACGATGACGGCGATGAAGGCGGCGACGAGCCGCGCCCGCAATGTCATGGTTCGCGGATGCTGTAGCCCACACCGCGCACGGTGTGGATGAGCTTCGGCTCGGAGGCATCCACCTTCTTGCGCAGGTTCGACATGAACGACTCGATGATCGACGACTCACCGTCGAAGTCGTACTGCCAGACGTGGTCGAGTATCTGCGCCCGTGTCACCGCTCGTCCGGCATTGGCCATCAGACAGTGCAGCAGTCGGTATTCGGTGGCCGACAGGTGCACCTCGGTGTCGCCTCGCCACACGCGGTGGGCGTCGTCATCGAGCACGAGGTCATGCACCTGAAGTCGACTCGACAACGGCGAAGAACCGCGACGTCGCAGGGCCACCTGTACGCGGGCGACGAGTTCCTCGAGCACGAACGGCTTCACGATGTAGTCGTCACCCCCGGAGGTGAGACCGAGCACCTTGTCGCCCGTGCCGTCACGAGCGGTCAGGAACAGCACCGGGGCCTGACACCCGGCGTTGCGCACGCGTCGCAGGACCTCGAACCCGTCGAAGTCGGGCAGCATCACGTCGAGGACGATGGCATCGGGGGCGAATCGCTCCGCCTCGGTCACCGCCTCGCGGCCACCGGCCGCCGTCCGCACCTCGCACCCGTCGAGCCTCAGGGCCGAGGAGACCAGGAACGAGATGTTCTCCTCGTCGTCGACGACGAGGACCTTGGGGGCGGGGATCGGAGCCATGGACGCAGCCTGACGGGGAGTTCTGGGACGAACCTTCAGGGAATCTTGAGGTTCACTGGATGTCGGGTTCTCCAGCGAATTCGAAGGTTACGTTGGCGATCGCTCGAGGCTCGGCTCGCATGCTGCACATCGTCCGGATCGTCTGCTCCGGATGCGGCCTCCAGGGTCCATCCCCCCGAATCCGCACATCGAGACATCGGATCCACCGATGGAGAAACGAGGAATCATCATGAAGCTCACCAAGGTCCGCACACTCGTCGCCGCCGGCGCCATCGGCGTGGCGGGCATCACCGGCATCGCCGGAGTCGCCTCCGTGGCCGGTGCCCAGCCCACCGATCAGGTGGCAGCTGCGTCCCAGGGTCGCGGTTCGTTCCTGAAGTCGCTCACCGACGAGCAGAAGGCGTGCCTGCAGGCCAACGGCGTCGCCAGGCCCGAGGGTCGTCTGTCGCCCGAGCAGCGTCGTGAGGCCATCACCACGTTGCGCACTGCGGCCGACACCTGTGGCATCACCCTCCCGGAGCGTCCGGGTCGGGCCCGCGTCGACGAACTGAAGTCGCGCATCGGCTCCCTCACGCCCGAGCAGAAGGCGTGCATGAAGGACAGTGGACTGACCCGTCCGCAGCGTCCGATGGATGCGGCTGCTCGTCAGGCGTGGATCGCCCAGGCCAAGCAGGCGGCGCAGGCCTGCGGTCTCGCCGGCGCCTGATCCGACTCCGACAATCTGGTCGACGGCGCCCTGCGGGGCGCCGTCGACGCGTCCGACCACTGGAGCCGATGGCGACCGAGGAACACGGTGCGGCCACGTGTTCGCCGCACGCGCACTGATCACTGCGCCGTCCCCGGTCCCGGAGCAAGGGCTCCGTAGACTCTGGTCATGACCGACACCACCGCTCGATTGCGCAATCTCCGCACCTGGAACGTCGGCGTGGGCGTGGTGCATCTCGTGCAGGGCATCGCCATCCTGGCCCTGAGCACGAGCTTCTCCATCGCCGTCGTCGCCACCGTGCAGACCGGTCCCCCCGGCGCGCCGGGTTCGCTGTCGGTCAGCCGCACGTTCTTCGACTTCGGCTTCGCCATCGCCATCGCGCTGTTCCTGTTCCTGGCGGCCGCCGATCACCTGCTCATGGCCGCGCCGAGGATCAAGGGGTGGTACGAGCAGAACCTGCTGCGCGGGATCAACATCGCCCGTTGGGTCGAGTACTCCATCAGCGCGTCGATCATGATCCTGCTGATCGCGCTCCTCAACGGCATCAACAACCTCTACGCCCTCATGGCCATCTTCGGCGTGAACGCCTCCATGATCCTGTTCGGTCTGGTCATGGAGAAGGTGAACATGGATCGTGACGAGGTGACATGGTGGCCCTTCACCTTCGGCTGCATCGCCGGCATCGTGCCGTGGATCGCCATCGTGTTCGCACTGGTCACCGCCGCCACCGACAACACGATGATCGACGGGGTGCCCGCCAATCCCGATGGCGTGCCGCCGTTCGTCTACGGGATCGTCATCTCGCTGTTCGCCCTGTTCAACTGCTTCGCGCTGAACCAGTGGCTGCAGTACCGCAAGCGGGGCCGCTTCGCCGACTACCTGTACGGCGAGAAGGTGTACCTGGTGCTCAGCCTCGTGGCCAAGAGCGCACTGGCCTGGCAGATCTTCGCCGGCACCCTCGCCGCCTGACCGATCGTCAGTCGAGCACCGGTGGCCGCGGCAACGTGAGGTCCTGCATGTCCTCGTGACGCTGGCGGATCTGGTCGTGATAGCTGGGCTTCGTCGGGATCCAGAACCGGTCGGCCTCGACCGCGTCGAACACGAGATCGGCCACCTCGGCCGGCGGCATCCCTGCCTCGGTGGTGGCCGAGGTCAGCATCTGCTCCACGAACTCCACGTCGGCGCCCGGTTGGTGTGACCGGTCGACGTAGCGCTCGGGACGGTGACGGCCCGAGCCGCCGATGTCGGTGTGCACCAGCGACGGCACCAGCACCGACGCGCCGATCGACGTGCCGGCGGCCCGCAGGTCATGGGCCAGACAGTCGGTGAGTCCCACGGCTGCGAATTTCGACGTGTAGTACGGACCCGAGTAGGCGCCGGTCACCAGTCCACCCATCGACGCCGTGTTCACGATGTGACCCGGCTCTCCCGAAGCGATCATGCGGGGAACGAAGGCCCGGATGGCACTCGTGATACCCCGCACGTTCACGCCGAGGACCCACTCCCAGTCGGCCTCGGTGCGTTCCCACAGCAGCCCACCGCAGAACACCCCGGCGTTGTTGCACAGCAGATGCACGGCCCCGAAGGAGGAGAAGGCGGCGTCGGCCAGTCGCTGCACCTCGGCGTCGACCGAGACATCGGTGCACACGCCGATCGCCTCGGCCCCGATCTGAACGATCGCGGCGACGGTGTCGTCGACGCGTACCGGGTCGACATCGGCCACCACCACGCGCATGCCTCGCTGGGCGGCGTGCAGGGCGAGGGCTCGTCCGATGCCACTGCCGGCACCGGTGACGACGGCCACCTGACCCGCTTCGACCTGCACGGTCAGACGTCCTGGTCGAGTTTGAACACCCGGATGGCGTTCTCCCGCAGGAACTTCGGCCACACGTTGTCATTGAAGGGCACGTTGGGCATGTCGGTGAACTGACGCTCGAGGCTGAGCCCGGCCGGGAAGTACCCGCAGTACATGATCTTGTCGCTGCCGCGACTGTTGGCGTACTTGATGATGTCCTTCGGATAATGCTTCGGAGCGAAGGCACTGGTCATGTAGTGCAGTCCCGGCCACTTGAGCATGAGCTTGACCGCCAGTTCGGTCCACGGCTCGCCACCGTGCATCATCACCATCGTCAACTCGGGGAAGTCGTAGAGCACCTCGTCGAACTGCTCGACATGCTGCGGCCACGAGGGCATGCGCGGTCCGACGATTCCACCGTTTATGCAGATGGGGATGTCGAGCTCACAGCACGTGGCGTAGATCGGGTACATCTTCTTGTCGCCCACTCCGACCTGCGGGACCATGCCCGACGGGAACGTCATGGCGGCCACGATGTCGTGGTCGCGCTTGAGCTGCTTGAGACGGCGGACGGTGTCCATGCCCTGATTCGGATCGGCCGACGCGCACAGGTGAAAGCGACCCGGATGCTGCTCCTTGGCCCGCAGCGACTTCTCGTTGAGTCCCGTCATGCACTGCTCGATGTTGAACGCGTCCATCTTCTCGACGATCCACGCGACCACATCGGTGTCGGGCGGCACGACGTCGGGCACGTCCTTGAACATGTACTGCGCGGGGAACTCCATCTCCTTCAGCGACTCCTCGTCCTTGAGGTTCGCCTTGAAGAAGTCGTAGGCCGCCTTCTTCTCCTCGATGCTCGTGTACGGGAACCCCATCCCGAGATCCACGATGCCGATGTCGGTCGGCATGCCCATGGCCATCCCCCGTTCTCGTCGGCGCCGGCAGGCGCCCGTCGATCCCCCCTCGGACCGACCGGATGAGTGTAGGACCTCTGACCATGCCGCTCGCCGGGGTGAGGTGAGCGGACATAACGTCGAGACGTGGACGATCCGGGTCTCGGTCCCGTGGCAACGCTCGTCGCCGACCGGCGAGGATCGCGTCGCGACACGTTCATCGTGGGCCTCTCCGGCGGCGTCGCCTCGGGGAAGTCGTCGATCGCGGTGGACCTCGCAGCGAAGCTGATCGCCGACCACGGGTACTCCGCACAGGTCGTGTCCACTGACGGGTTCCTCTTCCCCAATGAGCGACTGGCAGCCATGGGCATCCTGACGCGCAAGGGATTCCCCGAGTCCTACGACGTCGACGCCGTACTGAGGTTCCTCGACGCACTGCGCGCAGGATCGACGATCACGATTCCCGTCCACGACCACCACACCTACGACATCGTCGAGGGCGCACTGACAGTCGCTCCCACCGATGTCCTCGTGCTCGAGGGAGTGAACGCACTCCGGTTCCGGGACGAACTCGACCTCAGCGTCTTCCTCGACGCCCCCGAGCCACTCCTGCGCGAGTGGTTCATCGCCCGCACATTCAGGCTGCGTGAGGAGGCACGCTCGCAGCACTCCCCGTTCTTCGATCCGTGGATCGAAGCCAGCGACGAGGACTTCCTCTCGATGGCCATCAGCGCGTGGGAGCTCGTGAACCTCCCCAATCTCGTCGAGTACATCGAACCCCTGCGACCCACCGCCGACGTGGTGATCGTCAAGGCGCGCGACCATACGATCGTCTCCGTCGAGGTCCGAGCGGACGAGGAGGACGATGGCCGGAGATGACCTGATCGCATTGGCAGTACCCGGCTTCTTCGCCGCCATGGGCGTGGAGAAGGTCGTGCTCGACCGGCGCGCCGCCGCGGGCGACGACCGCGCCCTCGGGTTCGAACGCAACGACACCCTGGCCAGCCTGGCCATGGGCGTGGGCTCGTTGGTCGTGCCCGTGGTCATGTCGAAGGTGCTGACCCCGGTCACCCCCGGTCGCGGGCGGTGGGCCGGAGTGCTGGTCGGTGGCGCCATCGGTGCTGCCGTCGTCACCACCGTCGCTGACGTGCTGGCCCGGCGGGACGCCGACGACCGCGTCACCCGTGCCGCGCGTCGCATTC
>VERC01000003.1 GCA_018882825.1 Acidimicrobiia bacterium
CCCAGACCGGCCCGGGTGGGCAGGAACGGAAGACGGAGGGTGGCGGCGTAGAGGCCCCATTGCAACATGCCCTCGTCGTACTCCAGGACCTCGGCGATGGTGCCGTTCTGGCGGGCCTGACGGAAGTGGGGCTCCAGCGCGATCGAGTCGAGCGACACGAAGCCGTACACCAGTTTGCGCACCTTGCCCGCGGCGCACAGCAGACCGACGTCGGGACCTCCGTAGGAGACGATGGTCAGATCGGTGAGATCGGACCGCAACAGGGCCCTCACCAGCGACATCGGCTTGCGGCGCGAACCCCAACCTCCGATGCCGATGGTCATGCCGTCGGCGAGCGTGGCGACGGCCTCGTCCTCGGTCATGCGTTTGTCGGTCACTTCTTCCCCTTCTCGGTGCGTGTCTCGCCCGCCGAACCCGCGGACTTGCCCTCACTCACGAAGTCGTCGCGCAGGTCGTCGGAGACGCCGAGCAGGTTGAGTTCGAACGTGAAGCCCTGCTCGAATCGGTAGGAACGCTTGACGTCCCAGAGGTCGATGCCGTTGAGGCTCTCCTTGGCGGCCCGGATGACGGTGGGCGACTTGGCGGCGATGGAGGCAGCGACCTCACGGGCGGTGGGCAGCAGTTCCTCACGGGGCACGACCCGCGACACCGAACCCCATGCGTGCAGCATCGAGGCCGGAACGGTCTGCGACGTGTAGACCATCTCGCGCATGCGGTGCTGTGGCACCAGTCGGGACAGATGGGTCGCCGCTCCCAGCGCACCGCGGTCGACCTCGGGCAGACCGAAGAAGGCGTCGTCGCTGGCCACGATGAGATCGGCGTTGCCCACCAGTCCGATGCCGCCACCGACGCAGAAGCCGTGCACGGCGGCGACCACGGGCACCGCGCACTCGTAGACGGCGGCGAAGGCGTGGTAGCAACCGCGATTGGCCCCGACCAGGGCCTCGAAGCCCTCGGTGGCCTGCATCTCCTTGATGTCGACCCCGGCGTTGAAGCCCCGACCCTCGGCCCGCAGGATGACCACCCGCACCGCGCGGTCCTCGCCCAGTCGGCGGATCTCGTCACCCAACCGGAACCACTCGGCCACGGTGAGGGCATTGACCGGTGGACAGTCCTGCACCACCTCGGCGATGCCGTCGGCGCCGACGCTGACTTCGATTCCCATGGACGGCGACGCTAGTCGGCGACCGTCGGACGGTCAGATGGGCGCGGACCGTCCCGGATCGACCGGGTAGGTTGCGCACGACCGAGCCGGTGACGGGGGGTTCCATGGCGCTCGAGATCGATCTCAACGGCCGCACCGTGCTGGTGACCGGAGGCACCAAGGGAGTGGGCCGGGGCATCGCCCACCGGTTCGCCGACGCCGGTGCCACGGTGGTGGTGTGCGCCCGGAGCGAGGCCGACGAGCCGCTGCCCGCCGACTGGCACTTCGTGGCCGCCGACCTGCGCGACCCGGAGGCCGCGGCGGCCGCGGTCGATGCGGCCGCCGCCGTCACCGGCCGTCTCGACTGCGTGGTCAACAATGCCGGTGGCTCGCCGCCGGCGGACTCGGCCGCGGCCCCGGCCCGCTTCACCCAGCGGATCGTGGAGCTCAACCTGCTGGCGCCCTACTGGGTGGCGCAACGGGCCCATCACCACATGACCGGCCAGGGGAGCGGGTCGATCATCAACATCGGCAGCGTGGTGGCCATCCGCCCCTCGCCCACCACTGCGGCCTACGGAGCGGCCAAGGCCGGACTTCGGCAGTTGACGACCACGCTGGCCATGGAGTGGGCCCCGACCATCCGGGTCAACACCATCACGGTGGGACTCATCCTCACCGAGCAGGCCCACCTCTTCTACGGCGAGGGGGAGGCCCGGGCGCGCATCGAGGGCGGGATCCCCATGGGCCGGTTCGCCGTGCCCACCGACATCGGCGACATCGCCGTGTGGTTGGCCAGTGACCTCGCCTCCTACGTGACCGGCGCCGAGATCGCCGCCCACGGTGGCGGCGAGCGGCCACCGTTCCTCGACGCCGGAGCCTGACCGATGTCGACCACCCAGGGATCCATCGCCGCCGACACCGCGCGCGTGCAGGCATGGGTGGAGGACGAACTGGGTGCCACGGTGCGCTCGATCGGACGTCAACCGCGGTGGCGTCCGGTGTGGTTCGTGGAGGCCGAACGCGACGGCGAGCACCTGTCGCTGGTGGTGCGGGCCGAACGCACCGACATGCCCATGATCTTCCCGTTGCGCCACGAGATGGTGCTGCAGTCGATGCTGCACGAACGCGACATCCCCGTGCCCCGTGTCCACGGCTGGATCGACGAGCCCGCGGCGTACGTCATGGACCGCGTCGGTGGACAGCAGGACTTCGCCGGCACCCCCGATGCCGACCGGGCCGCGGCGGTCGACGACTACCTGAAGATCCTGGCCCGCATGCACGCCCTCGACGTCGAACCGTTCGCCGCCGCCGGCATCGCCCGGGCCGACACTCCGGCCGAGTCGGGACTGCGGGGACTGCACCAGTACGAGTCCGTCTACCGGGCCACCAAGAACGGACCTGATCCGTTCATGGAGTTCTGCCTCGGGTGGTTGCGGCGCAATCCCCCGGTGTCGAACGGACGTGAGTCGGTGATCTGCTGGGACTCGGGTCAGTTCCATCAGGCCGACGGCCGCATCGTGGCCGTGCTGGATCTCGAGATCGGACACATCGGTGACCCGATGATGGATCTGGCCGCGTGGCGCATGCGCGACACCATCGTCGGCTACGGCGACTTCCGCGCCCTCTACGCCCGCTACGAGGAACTGTCGGGCACGCCCATCGACGTGGCCGCGCTCATGCGTCACCACTTCGCTTTCACGCTCACCAATCAGTTGGCCCTCGGTCAGGCCGTGCGCCACCCCAACGCGCAGACCGACCTCATGACCAACATGCAGTGGTGCTTCGAGACGAACCTGTTCGCCACCGAGGCGCTGGCCGAGATCCTCGACGTCGAACTCCCCACCGTCGAACGACCCGAGCCTCGTGCCGGTCGGGCCTCGACGCCGGTGGAGCACATGGCCACCGTGCTGCGGTCACTGTCGATCGGTGAGGATGCCGTCGACGACGAGTTCCTTCGGTACCGACTGAGAGCGCTGTTCCGTGAGGCCCGTCACGCGGCGCGGGCCATCGAGGTCGGTGATGAGGTGAGCGAGGCCGACCTCGACGACCTGCACGCGCTCCTGGGGCACCGACCCGCCGACTGGTTCGCCGGCGAAGAGGAACTGGAACGGTTCGTGCTGACCGACGACGGTGCCCACGATGTCGAACTCCTCCGCCTGTTCCACGCCCGCAACCTGCGGGCCCACCAACTGCTGGGCCCGCCCGGATCGGCGATGGCCACGCACCTGCCCATCCAGACCTTCACCTGAGGGTCGACGACTCAGACGGAGAGACCCACCTCGGTCCAGCCCCGCACCGTCGAGGTGTGCTGTCGCACGGTGCGGGACGGGTCGACCTCCCACTGCGGGTGGCGGCGCAGGGTCTCCTCCAGTGCGATGCGCCCCTCGGTGCGGGCCAACGACGCGCCCAGGCAGTAGTGCACCCCGTAGCCGAAGGTCACGTGCTTGCGGATGTCGCGGCGGATGTCGAAACGGTCGGCATCGGGGTACTCGCGCTCGTCGCGCCCGGCACTGCCGGTGAGCAACAACACCCTCGAACCGGCAGGGATGGACACACCGCGCACCACGGTGTCGCGCAGCACCCACCGACCCTGCACCGGCGACGGCGCCTCGTAGCGGAGGAGTTCCTCGACCGCGCCGGCGATGAGCGATGGATCGGCCACCAGTTCGGCCCGTTGATCCGGGTGGGCGGCGAGGATCACGGCGGCGTTGCCGAGGAGCCGCATGACCGTCTCGGTGCCCGCCACGTACAACAGGAGCGTGAACACCACCAGTTCCTCGTCGGTCAGTCGGCGGGTCGAACCATCGTCATCGGTGATCTCGGAACCGATGAGCACGTTGATCATGTCGTCACCGAAGGCCGAGGGCGCGGCCTGATGGCGCTTGACCAGGTCGAGCAGGTACTCGTGCACCCGCACGCGGGCCAGGAAGGCGATGTCGTTGATCATGCCCCGTTCGGGATCGATGTGGAACATCTCGTCGATGTTGATGCGCTGCTCCTCACGCTCGTCCTCGGGCACCCCAACGAGCCGGGAGATGATGCGCGACGGCAACTGGGCGGCGAAGTCCTGCACGTAGTCGAATGTCGCACGCCCGGAGAGACCGTCGAGCAACTCCGCGCTCACGTCACGCACGTGATCGTCGAGCATGGCCATCCGACGCGGAGTGAAGGCCCGCGACACCAATTGCCGGTACATGGTGTGCTCGGGAGGGTCCATGAAGATCATCTGGCCGGATCCGACCATGTGCGGCCCCATCAGTTCCAGCACGGTGCCGTGCGAGGAGGAGAACGTGGCCGTGTCACGGGAGGCGGCCTCGACGTCGGCGAACCGTGACAGCGCCCAGAAGTCGAAGTGGTCGTTGCGGTAGACCGGAGCCTCGTCGCGCATGCGCTTCCACGTGGGATGGGGATCGTCGTCGAGGACGGTGTCGTACGGGTCCCAGTGGAGATCGGCGGGCTGCATCGCTCAGGCCATCCCGTGCAGGAACCGGACGATGGGCGTGGCCGGCGGATAGGCCTCGGTGAGACCGGCGCCGTCGAGACCGGCGTCGACGATGATGGTCTGACCACTGATGTAGCGGGCGGCCCGGCTGCCGAGGAAGGCCATGACGTCACCCTGTTCGGCCGGCGTGGAGGGCCCGACACCGATCTCGTCGCGGAAGTCGGCACCGAACGACAGCCACAGGTCCTCGTTGGAGCGGGCCAACGGCGTGTCGGTGGGTCCGGGGCAGATGGCATTGATGCGCACGCCCCGCTTCCCGAACTCGTGGGCGCGCGACGCCACGTAGTAGCACATGGCCTGCTTGGAGAACATGTAGTGGTTGTGGCGGGGATTGGCCTCCATCCACGCCACACCGGACTCGAAGTCGGTGGTGTCGACGTAGTCGCGCACCGTGTCGATGTTGGCCAACCATCCGAGTCCGGCCGAGGACGAGATCATGGTGATCGACGAACCGGGCGGCAGCATGGCGCCGGCGAACAGTCGATCGATGAGGTGGCGGTGGCCGAGGAAGTTGATGCGCTCGATGCCCTCGGTGCCGTCGGCCACTCCGGCACAGGAGAACAGGGCGTCGACAGTGCCACCGCAGGCATCGACGGCCGCATCGATGGCGGCCCGGTCGCGCAGGTCGACGATGATCGAGGTGAAGCCCCCGACGGGCACATGGTCCATCACCACGACCTCGGCCCCCAGCGACGCCACTTGTTCGGCGGCCGCCGCACCCATGCCGGTGGCCCCGCCCACCACCAGCACCCGACGGTCGTCGTAGCGGAAGGTCTCGTTCCCCATGTGCCTGCTCCCCCGACCCCGACCGCCGGGCGGTCGGATGCGCCGAGCATAGGATCGTTCCGAGGACGGTTCAGCCCGGCGCCGAGCTCCTGATCACCGTCGAGGGGGATCCATGACCGAGTGGTGGCACGAGGAACGGCTGTTCATCGACGGACAGCTGGTTGCCGCGACCGGGGGTCGCACGTATCCCAACGTGAACCCGGCCACCGCCGAGGTGCTGGGTGTGGCCGCCGACGCGTCGGTGGCCGACGTGGAACGGGCCATCGCCGCCGCCCGCCGGGCCTTCGACACCACGACGTGGTCCACCGACGTCTCCCTGCGCCAGCGATGCCTGCGTCAACTGCGCTCGGCCATGGAGGCGGAGTTCACCGCCCTCGCCGAGGTGACCATCGCCGAGGTGGGGTGCCCGCGCATGTTCGTCGAGGGACCGCAACTGCGGGGTCCGATGGAGTACCTGACCTTCTACGCCGATCTGCTCGACGGGTTCGAGTGGTCGACCGACCTCGGCGTGGCCACCACCATCGCCGGCACCGCCCATCGCTGGATCGAGAGGGAACCGGCCGGGGTGGTCGCCGCCATCACGCCGTGGAACTACCCGAACCAGATCAACCTGGCCAAGTGCATCCCCGCGCTCGCCGCCGGCTGCACCGTCGTGCTCAAACCGGCTCCCGACACGCCATGGACGGCGCTGGCGCTCGGTCGACTGATCCACGACCACACCGACATGCCCCCCGGTGTGTTCAACGTGGTGACCTCGTCCGACAAGACCATCGGTGAGGTGCTCACCACATCGGCAGATGTCGACATGATCTCGTTCACCGGATCGACGGCCACCGGTCGACGTATCGCCGAGGCCGCTGCGGTCACCGTGAAGCGGGTGTTCCTCGAACTGGGCGGCAAGAGCGCGCACATCGTGCTCGACGACGTGGCCGACATGGGCGCGGCGGTGGCCAGCCCGTGCTTCATGGTGTGCACCCATGCCGGACAGGGCTGCGCGACGTCCTCGCGACTGCTGCTCCCCCGGGCCCGGTACGAGGAGGGGGTGGCCGCGGCCGGTGCACTGATCGGCGCACTCCCCTTCGGCGATCCCCAGGACCCGGGCGTCATGACCGGCGCCATCGTCAACGCCGCCCAACTCGAACGCATCGCCGGGCTGGTGGACCGCGCCGTGGCCGCAGGAGCCCGCGTCGTCGTCGGAGGTGGGGTGCCGACCCAGTTCGAACGCGGGTGGTACTACACGTCGACACTGCTGGCCGATGTCACCAACGACATGGAGATCGCCCGTGAGGAGGTGTTCGGTCCGGTACTCGTCGCCATCGCCCACGAAGGCGACGACGACGCGGTGCGCATCGCCAACGACTCGATCTACGGACTGTCGGGAGCGGTGATGAGTGCCGATCGCCAGCGGGCCCTCGCCGTCGCCCGGCGGATCCGCACGGGCACCATGTCGATCAACGGTGGTTCGTGGTACGGCGTCGACGTGCCCTTCGGCGGCTACAAGCAGTCGGGGATGGGCCGCGAATCGGGCGTGGCCGGACTCGAGGAGTACCTCGAGCTCAAGGCGATGGCCGAACCGGCCTGAGACGCAGGTCCGGGACTCAGGCCCGCTGCGAACTGACCGACACGACCTCGCCGGTCATGTACGACGAGTAGTCCGAGGCCAGGAACACCATCACGTTGGCCACCTCCCACGGCTCGGCGGCCCGCCCGAAGGCCTCGCGCTGGGTGAGTTCGGCCAGGGTCTCCTCGGTGGTGGCCTTGGCCAGGAAGGCGTGCATGGCCAGGCTCGGGGCCACGGCGTTGATGCGCACTCCGTGAGGGGCGGCCTCGATGGCCGCGCACCGGGTGAGGGCCATCACCCCGGCCTTGGCTGCGGCGTAGTGGGCCTGACCGGCCTGGGCCCGCCAGCCGAGCACCGAGGCGTTGTTGACGATCACCCCACCCCCATTGGCGTACAGGTACTGCAGCTCGGCCCGCAGACACCGGAAGGTGGAGGTGAGCGTGACGTCGAGGACGAGGTCCCACTGGTCGTCGGTCATGTCGACGATCGGCACCTCACCACCGAGACCGGCATTGTTGATGAACACGTCGACCCCGCCCATGGCCGCCACCGCGCCATCGACCAACGCCCGCACGTCGGACTCGACGGTGACGTCACAGGGGATGCCCACCACACCCAGTCGTTCGGCCGCTTCGGCGGTTCGGCGCTCGTGCTTGTCGGAGACGACGACCGTGGCCCCCTCCTCCACGCAGCGCTGGGCCGCCTGGAACCCGATCCCGGTGCCCGCCGCCGCGGTGACGAGCACCCGCTTGCCCGCGAGCAGTCCGTGGCCGTCGACGTAGTCGGGTGCGCCGCTCACACCTTCTCCCGGGGCAGGCCGAGCACGCGCTCGGCGATGACGTTGCGCTGGATCTCGTTGCTCCCGCCGTAGATCGTCTCCGACCGGGTGAAAAGGAACATCTTCTGGTCGAGCGTCAACTCGTAGGGGAAGCCCTCGGCGATCTGGGACTCCATCCCGCCGATGTCCATGGCCAGCTCACCGAGATCGCGGTGCCACGTACCCCAGAACAACTTGGAGATGGAGGCCTCGGGACCGGGCACCCCCGACCCCATCGAGCGCAGACCGTTCCACTTCATCAACTGCAGGCCGATCCACATGTCGACCAGTCGCTGACGAAGCACCGGGTCGGCGGCTCGTCCGTTGCCCTTCGCCTCGGCGATCAGTCCGTCGAGCTCACGTTCGAAGCCGACCTGCTGGGCCAGCGTGGAGATGCCCCGCTCGAAGGCCAGCAGGTCCATGGCCACGCCCCAACCCTTGCCGATCTCGCCGACGATCATGTCGGCGTCGGTCTCGGCGTCGGTGAAGAACACCTCGTTGAACTCGCCGCCACCGGTGATCTGCACGATGGCCCGGGTCTCGATGCCAGGCTGGTCCATGGGCACGAGCAGGAACGACAGACCCGAATGTCGGGACGAACCCGGCTCGGTACGAGCCACCACGAAGCACCAGTGCGACACGTGGGCCAGCGACGTCCACACCTTCTGACCGTTGATGACCCACCGGTCACCGTCGAGCACGGCCCGGGTCTGGACGTTGGCCAGGTCGGACCCGGCGTTGGGTTCGGAGTATCCCTGACACCAGCGCTCCTCGCCTCGCAGGATGGGCGGCAGGAAGCGGTCGCACTGGGCGGCGGTGCCGTGGGCGATGAGGGTGGGCCCGAGGAGGTTCTCGCCCATGTGGTTGACGCGACCGGGCGCCTGGGCCCGGGCGTACTCCTCGGCCCAGATGATCTGCTGGGCCACGGTGGCGTTGCGACCGCCGAACTCGGTGGGCCAACCGAGGCCGATCCAGCCCGCCTCGCCCAGGACGCGCTCCCAGCGCTCCCGGATCTCGAAGCCGACCTCCTCGTCGCCCGGTCCGCCCCGACCCTTCAGGGAGGCGTACTCACCGACGAGGTTGGCGGCCAGCCACGCCTTGGCCTCGGCGCGGAACTCCTCGTCGGACACGGTGGACACGTCGGTGGGCAGGGGCATGGGACTCCTCCGGGGGACGCCGACATGGTAGGCCGCCGACGGGCCGGGCCGGCTCAGCCGATCTTCAGGAGTCGAGCGGCATTGTCGTGGAGGAACTTCGGCCAGACCGTGTCCTTGAAGGGGACGTCGCGCATCTCGGTCATGATCCGCTCCAGCGACAGCCCCATCGGGAAGTAGCCGGCGTAGAGCACCTTGTCGGAACCACGGGTGTTGGCGTAGTCGATGATGCGCGGGTCGTAGTGCTTCGGAGCGAAGGCCGAGGTCGAGTAGTGGAGACCGGGCCACTTGAGCATCAGCTTGACCATGAGCTCGGTCCACGGCTGGCAGCCGTGGCGCGACACGTAGACGAGCTCAGGGAAGTCGTACATGACCTCGTCGACCAGTTCGACGTGCTGACAGGCGAACTTGAGCCGAGGTCCCGGCACGCCGGTGCACACGAACACCGGGATGTCGAGTTCACAGGCCTTGGCGTAGATCGGGTACATCTTCTTGTCGTTGATGGGCACCTGCGGGAAGCACCCGGCCGGGAACATCGAGATGGACCGCACACCCCAGGTCTCGTAGGCGCGCACGATGTTCTCGATGCCCTTCATCCCGTCGTTGGGATCGGCCCCGACCGAGGCGACGAAACGACCCGGATAGCGCTTGAGCGCCTCCTCCCCGTGGGAGTCGCCACCCTCCTCGCGGTGACCGACGCCGACCATGCCGATGGCCACACCCCACTTGTCCATCTGCTCGAGGGTGTAGGCGACGGGATCGTCGGTCTCGCGCACCTCCTTGGTCTTGTCCGGCGGCGCCTTGAACATGTACTCGGCCGGGAACTCGAACTCGTCCTTGGACTGCGAGTCCTTGGTCTGCTTGGTGATGAAGGCGTACTGCGCCTTCAGGTCGCGGGCCGGGAAGCCGATCATCGTGTCGATGATCGGGATGTCGGTCGGCATGGCCATGGTGTTCCCCCTGTGCTGATGGCGCCCCTGCGCCGTCTCGACTCTAGATGGCGGCGACGCGCACGCGAACGTGGGGGCGGGTCACCCCCGCCCCCACGCGCGGACGTCCGATGCCCGGCTCAGCGAGCGATGATGCGGTCGGTCTGCTCGCGCTGCTCGAAGATCAGGCGGACCAGCCAGTAGCGGAAGTACCGGCGGATCGACATGACGATGAACAGGGCCGAGCCGACCACGGCCAGCACGAGGCCGAACACGGCCATGGTGGCGAAGTCATCGGTCTTGGCACCCTTGCCACTGCCCTGGATGTTCAGCCAGGCGATGAGGGCCAGCACGATGCCGGCGATCATCAGCAGTGACCCGATCGTGGTCCAGACCCGCTCCGGATTGGCCTTCCCGCCATCGACCTTCATGGAGTCGACCTCGGTCTGGAACTCCTGGAGTCGAGCCGACGGGGTGCTCTCGGTGTTGGACATTGGATGGTCTCCTCGTGACTACGGGTGAGCGGTTGCGCCGCCCAGATACGCCTCGGTGAGCTCCTCGGCGATGTCGGCGGGTGATCCGGTACGGGTGATGCGTCCGTGCAACATGATCGACGCCACGGTCGACACGCCCAGCACGGCCTGGGCGAACTGCTCCACCACGAGGATGGAGACACCTTGGGCCGCCAGTTCGGCGACACGTTCGTACAGCTCCTCGACGATGATCGGGGCGAGACCCATCGACAACTCGTCGAGCAGCAGCAGGGCGGGGTCGACGGCCAGCGCCCGGGCCATGGCCAGCATCTGCTGCTCGCCACCGGACATGGTGCCGGCCACCTGCTTGCGTCGTTCCTTGAGTCGCGGGAACTGCGAGAAGGCCTTGCTCAGCACGTCGTCGAGTGACACGCCCGCATGGGTGAACATGCGGAGGTTCTCGGTGACCGTCAGGTTGGGGAAGATCCCGCGACCCTCGGGGATGAGACACACCCCCGAGCGGGCCAGGGCATCGGAGGTGGCTCCGTTGACGTCGCGTCCGCTCACGATCAGCTGTCCACCCGAGGGCACGATCTGGCCCGAGCACACGGCCAGCGTCGTGGTCTTGCCGGCGCCGTTGGGGCCGAGCAGAGCGTGCACCTGTCCGGCCTCGACCACGAGGTCGACGCCGTGGAGGACGTCGATGGTGCCGTAGCCACCGCGGATGTTGCGGAGCTCGAGGATAGGGGTCATGAGGCCTCCTCGACGGTCTCGGTCCCGAGATAGGCAGCCTGCACGATGGGATCGGCCTGGATCTCGATCGGTGTGCCAGTGGCGATGATCTTGCCGAAGTCGAGCACGTGGATGTACTCGCAGGTGCCCATCACGAACGACATGTCGTGCTCGACCAACAGCACGGCGAGACCCTCGGCGACCAGCGTGCGCAGCAGTGACGCCATCTCCTCGGTCTCCTCCTCGTTCAGACCGGACGACGGTTCGTCGAGCAGCAGCACCTTCGGATTGGTGGCCAGCGCCCGAGCCAGTTCCACCAGACGGGCGGTGCCGGTGGGCAACGTGCCGACCATGAATTCCGACACGTCGGTGAGCCCGGTCTTGCGCAACAGTTCGTCGCACACCTCGGAGGGATCGAAGCCCGAACGGTCCCAGGTCTTTCGCTGTTCGGCCGCCACCATGATGTTCTCACGGGCCGACAGCGAACCGAACACCTCGAGTTTCTGGAAGGTGCGGGCGATGCCCATGCGGGCCCGCTTGAACGGGTTCTTGTTGGTGATGTCGCGTCCCTCGAACAGGACCTTGCCCGAGGTCGGTTCCTGCAGCCCGGTGATCACGTTGAAGCAGGTGGTCTTGCCCGCACCGTTGGGACCGATGAGACCGGTGACACGCCCCGGGATCACGTCGATGCTGGCGTGGGAGACGGCCTGCAGCACGCCGAAGCGGACGACGACGTCCCGGGTCGAGAGGATGGGTTCGGTCATCGCGCACCTCCAGGCACCATCTTCTGTTCGTCGAGTTGGTCGGTGACCCCGAGCACACGGTCGAGTTGGGCCACCTTGTCCTCGGTGAAGGGTCGGGTGAGTCCGAGATCGTTGATCTCGTCGCGACGGATGTCCTGCTCCCGCCGACTCGCCTCGAGCAGTTCCTTCTCCTCCCGGGCATCGGACCGCCAGGGCAACAGACCGGCCAGATCGCGTCCCGCGTAGAACACCCCGCCCTCGGGTCGGTAGGCCATGGTGATGGCGGCGATGCCGGGACCGATGAGCGCCAGTTGCGTGAGCCACGAGGGCTCGCCGAACACCTCGTAGATGGCCGGGAACGAGGCAAGACCGATGGCCCCCATGAAGGCGGCGATCGGGTACCGCACACCTTGGGCCGCCAGCAGCAGCACGATCGGCAGGCCGGCGAACATCGGGAACGAGTCGACCCTCAGCGCCCCCTGCTGCAGGCCGAACATGCAACCGGCGAAACCGGCCATCGCTCCCGACAACATGAAGACCGCCATCTTGGTGGTGGTCAGGTTGACACCGATGGTGGCCGAAGCGGCCGGGGAGTCCGACATGGCGATCCATCGTCGGGCCCAGCGGGTACGGCGCAGCATCTCCAGCATGAAGAACAGCAGCGAGAACGTGATGATGAGGAACATCACGAACGCCTTGCGGTCGGTGGCGGCCGACGAGATGGTGAAGCCGAACAGCCTGAGCGGCTCGTAGAGGACACCCGAGTTCGACGGGTCGAGCAGGCTCGGATGTCGCACGATCACCTTGTCGGTGAACTCGGCGAAGGCCATGGTGGCCAAGGCCAGGTACAACCCCTTGAGTCGCAACGCCGGCAGGGCGATGAGCAGGCCGAGCGGGGCGCACACCAGCATCACCCACACGATGCCGAGGGGGTTTCCGTCACCGCCACCGAAGTGGATGAACAGCAGAGCGCCGACACCGGCGATGGCGAAGTTGGCGAAAGAGACCTGACCGGCCCAGCCGATGAGCGGGATGAGCGAGAGCATGATGAGGCCGAACACCAGGAAGCCGGCACCGCGACCCAACCACACCGCCGAACGCTCGCCGAAGTTGGTGCCGGAGATCCACGGGATCCAGCCGTTGGCCCAGGCACCGACGATGACCACGAGGGTGACGGCCGCCAGCGCCGCCTCCCATGGCTTGGTGAGACGCTCGGTGCGCTTCGTCAGGCGGATCTTGCCGGTCTCGAGTCGGGCCTGGGGAAGGAACAGCAGGGCGATGAACAGGATCACGCACGGGATGGCCTCACCGGCGTAGTTGAAGTCGGCACCGAACGACAGGTACACGCTGGAGAAGGCGACGGCGAGGCCGATGGCGATGCCGCCCACGAAGGCCATGGGGATGCTCTTGAGCTGGGCGATGGCCGCCGCGGCCGACGCCGTGATGATGATGAGCGCGAGGTTCTCCACCACCAGCCCGGTCTCGGGCGCGATGAGGATGCCGGCGAGGCCCGCCATCATGCAGCCCAGCGCCCATGACGCCCCCGAGACGATCGAGGGCTTGGCGCCGACGAGTCCGGCGAGGGAGCGACTGTCGACGACGGCCCGCATGGAGATGCCCAAGCGGGTGCGGTAGAGCAGGAAACGCAGGCCGATCGCCACGAGCAGGGCCACGATCACCACGATGATGCGGTGCCAGGTGGCGGTGATGTCACCGATCTGGACACCCTTCGAGTTCTCGAAGAAGTGCGGGAGGATCCGCCCGGTACGGGGTGTCCAGATGGTGAGCGTGATGCCCATGAAGGTGAGCATCAGGCCCACCGTCACCATCAGCTGCACGACGAGGGCGCTGTCTCGCAGTCGCCTCATGATGAAGCGATCGAGCCCGAAGCCGATGAGTGGCGCCACCACCAGCAGGGTGATGGCGATGGCCAGCACGGTGGGGATGTGGTACTTGACCGTGAGCTGCCAGTAGAAGAAGGCCAGGAAACAACCGATCGCCGCTTGGGCGAAGTTGAAGATGCCGGTGGTGGCGTAGGTCACCACCAGACCACTGGCGGTGATGGCATAGATGCCACCGAGCGCCACACCCACGACGATGAACGTCGACAGGTTCTTCGAGTCGAGGAAGGTCGCGGTTCCCCAGTTCTTGTTGATGATGAACCCGAGGATGAGCGCAACGATCACGGCGGCGATGAGCCGACCGTTGATTTTCCCCCGCATTGTCCCCCCTGACTCGCGGTACCGATGAGATCGGGTCGGTCGTGCCCCCACGACCGACCATTCGATGGTGAGCGGCCGGGGGCGCCGATGCGCCCCCGGCCCTCATCCCGAACTACTTGACCGACTTCGCCGCTTCCTGCGGATCGAGCGTGACGGTCTGCACCTTGTCGCTGGCGCACTCGAGCGTTCCCGCCTGCTTCGGGTACACCCGCTCGAACTTGCCGTTGTTGATCTGCATGACGACGAAGCAGTCCGAGTACACCTTCGACGAGGAGCGGGCTCCGATCCAGCCGTCGGCGTCGAACTTCAGCGTCTTCATCTTCTCGAGCAGGTTCGGCCGGGTGATGGCGTTGGCACCCTTCTCGGCGACGACCTCGTCGACCGCCTTCTTGAACGCCATGGCCGCCTGCCACGCCTGGGCGCCGAACGAGTCGGGCTTGCCGCCCATCGCATCGACGTAGGTCTGCAGGGCCTTGTTGGACGAGGCCTCCTCGAACGGGATGAACTGCATCCACACGTAGGTGCCGTCGACGGCGCTGCCCGCGTCACGGAAGTTCTGCGTGTAGCAGGCCAGTGAGCACGCCCAGACCTTCATGCCGGTGAGGCCCTGTGCCGCGGCCTCCTTGCGCATCTTGATCATGGCGACGTCGTTCGAGCCGTTCTGCAGGAAGTTGCCACCACCGGCCTTCAGCGCCTGCACATAGGTGGCGAACGCCGACTGCTCGGAACGACCCGAGACCTTCATGCCGTCGGTGATGGTGATCCCGGCCTTGTTGGCCGCCGCGATCTGCGGCATCGACGACTGCACCGTGGTGGGCAGGTCGCCCGGGATGAGCCACACGCCCTTCAGGTTCGGGTCGATGGTCTTGTAGAAGTCGAACTGACCGGTGAAGGCCTTGATGTCGCGGACGCCCGACGGGGTGCCCTTCGAGCAGTCCTCGGACACCGCCTGCAGCACCCACGAGTTGGCGGCGCACTGCTCGTTGATGTCGTTGGCCAGCGCCGAGAAGTTCGGGATGCCGACCGGCTGACCGGCCTTGTCCGGGCACTTGCTCAGGTCGGTGACGTCCGGGTTGAACAGCGCGTTGCCGCCGACCATGGCCAGGTCGTTCTTGCACGCGTTCAGGATGCCGTTCTTCGACTCGGTGGGATCGAGCTTCGAATCCCAGGTGTCGACCTTCAGCTGGCGACAGCCCACGCCGCCGTTGGCGTTGGCCCACGTGGCGAAGGCCTTGACGGCGTCGATGTTGGCCTGGAACAGACCGGGAGCGAGAGCCGAACCGGTGTCGGCCATCACCTCGATGCTGATCGTGTCGGCCGTGACGCCGATCTCCGTCGCCTGCAGCGCTTCCTTGGTGCAGTTGGCATTCGTCTTGGAGTTCGAACCGCTGTCCGAACTCCCGGAATCGGACCCGCTGCGACCACAGCCGACGGCGAGCACGCCGACGGCCAGGATCGAGACGAGCCCGATGGTCCACTTTCGCTTCACTCGGGGTCCCCCTTGGTCGTGCAGACCCACCCCCCGGCGAGTCAGCGGTCGGAACACTACCCCGTTCGCGGGACGGGTGTGACCAACAGCACAGATTCCACCGATGGCGCCGCGGCGCGACGGCTCAGTCGAGGACGAGCACCCCTCGGGCCACGCCGCCCTCGTGCATGTCGTGGACGGCGTCGTGGAAGCCCTCGAGCGGGTAGGTGGCGCTCACCAGCTCGTCGAGCATGAACTCACCCCGCCGGTAGAGGTCGATGATCTGAGGCATGTGGGTGTGCGGACTGTAGGAACCGGCCCGGCACCCGATGACGCCCCGCTCGTTCTGGGTGAACGGCTGGTAGGGCAGTTCGAACTTGGCGTCGCCGCCCGGGGTCCCGATGATGACGACGTTGCCGCCCCAGTCGAGCATGTTGAGGGCGTTCAGGGTGACCTCGGGTCGAGCCACCACGTCGTAGACCCAGTCGACCCCGCCGGCACCGAACGGGCCCGAGAGCTCACCGGGCTTGTAGGGGACGAGCGTGCGGACCTGGTCGACGATGTCGGCCGCGCGACCGTCGAGGAAGTCGGTGGCGCCGAACGAACGGGCCAGGGCCTCCTTCTGGGGATCGACGTCGATGGCGATGATGCGACTGGCGCGACGGACCCGCAGGGCCTGGATGGCGTTGAGTCCGACGCCGCCACAGCCGTAGACGACCGCGGTCTGACCGACCTCGACATTGGAGCGGTAGAGCACGGCGCCGGCACCGGTCATCACGCCGCAGCCGACGAGACAGGCCGAGGTGAAGGGCACGTCGTCGGGGATCTTCACCGCCTGGATCGCCCGGACCACGGTGCGCTCGGTGAACACCGAGGCGGCGGCGAAGTTCCAGCACGGATCGCCGTCCAGAGTGAACGGCTGCGCCATGTTCCCCAGGGTCGAACGGCACCGCGTCGGCTTGCCGGCGCCACAGGCCTTGCACATGCCGCAGGCCTGCAGGGTGGACACGATCACGTGATCACCCACGGCCACGTTGGTGACACCGGTGCCGATCTGCTCGACGATGCCCGCGCCCTCGTGGCCGAGAACGGCCGGAGCGGGCCACCCGAAGGCGCCCGACGCCGCGGTGATGTCGCTGTGACACACACCGGCGGCCATGATCCGCACGACGACCTCACCCGGTCCGGCGTCGCGGACCTCGAGACCGTCGAGGACCTCGGCTCCCTCTCCCGTGTAGACGATTCCCTTCATCGTTCCCCCTTCTCGTTGTCGGGACTCAGGAGCCCCAGATGATCGACTGCCACTCGGTGTAGGCGTCGAGACCCCAGTTGCCGCCGTCACGACCGATACCGGACAGCTTGAAGCCGCCGAACGGCGTCTCGTGATGGGTCTGGACACTGTTGATGCCGACGCGCCCGGAGCGGATCTGCTTGGCCACCTCGAAGGCGGCGGGCGTGTCGGAGCCGAACACGTAGGAGAACAGTCCGTAGTCGCTGTCGTTGGCGATGGCGATGGCCTCGTCGACGGTGTCGTAGGGGACCACGACCACGACCGGGCCGAAGATCTCCTCGCGAACGGGCGACATGCCGTTGTGGCATCCGGCCAGCAGGGTCGGGCCCACGTAGAAGCCCTTCGACATCCCGGTGTCCCGACCGTCGACCACCAACTCGGCGCCCTCGGCCACTCCGTTGTCGATGTGGGCGAGGATGCGATCGCGCTGCACGGCCGAGATCACCGGACCGACGGTGGTGGCGGGATCGAGCGGATCACCGACCTTGAGTGCGCGCGCCGAATCGGCCAGGCGCGACACCAGTTCGTCGTAGCGACTGCGGTGCACGATGACGCGGGTGGGGGCGGTGCAGATCTGACCCGAGTGGAAGGCCCACACGCTGGAGATGCCGGCGACGGTCTTGTCCATGTCGGCATCGGCCAGCACCACACAGGCGCCCTTGCCACCCAACTCGTGCAACTGGCGCTTCATGGTCGGCGCGCCGGCGGCCACGATGGCGCACCCGACGGCGGTGGAGCCGGTGAACGACACCATGTCGACGTTGGGGTCGGCCACGAGGTCGGCACCGACCTGGGCCGCACCACCGGTCACGATGTTGACCACGCCCTTGGGGAAGCCGACATCGTCGAGGATCTTCGCCAGTTCGATCACGCACAGCGGATCCTGCGGCGCCGGCTTCATGACCACGGTGCAGCCCACGGCGAGGGCCGGCGCGATCTTGCCCACCATGTTGGTGGTGGGGAAGTTGTAGGGGGAGATGCAGGCGACGACGCCCACCGGCACCTTGCGGGCGTAGCCCGACATCAGCGCGCCGGCGGCCAGCGGCGTGGTGCCGATCGGTTGGGGCGGCAGGGCCACGTCGAGGTTGTGGAGCGCTCCCTTGGCGTAGCGATCGAAGCGGGAGATGGCCACCGGGATCTGCATCAGCGAACCGACCGAGGACGTGGCACCGGCCTCGGCGATGACCAGCGGGATCAACTCGGGGGTGCGCTTGGCCAACTCGGCGCCGGCGGCGGCCAGCAGCGCGGCGCGCTCCTCGGGGGAGGTGCGGCTCCACGCCGGAAAGGCCTCGGCGGCGGCGGCCGCGGCGGCGGTGACGTCCTCGGACGAGGCCTCGGGGGCGGCGGCGACGACCTGTTCGGTGGCCGGGTTGATGATGTCGTAGGTGCCCGCACCCCCGGGGACCCATTCGCCCCCGATGAGTTGGCGGTACTCGGTCATGGTTGCCATGGCGTCGAACCCTACAGGCGACGTGCGAGGGCATGGTCCGGTGACGACGGCGACCACGGTGGACCGCTCGGGGCCCCCGTGTAATCTGACGATCCGTCAGAAACACCCACGAGGGAGTGGCAATGCTCGACACGGTCATCAGGGGCGGCACGGTCGTCGACGGCACGGGCGCAGCCCCCCGTCGGGCCGACATCGGCATCCGCGACGGTCGCATCGTCGCCATCGGCGAGATCGCCGAGGACGCCACCGAGGTGATCGACGCCACCGGTCGCATGGTCATGCCGGGCGTCGTCGACGCCCACACCCACTACGACGCGCAACTGATGTGGGATCCGTCGGCCACCCCGTCGTCGAACCACGGCGTCACCACGATCATCGCCGGCAACTGCGGCTTCACCCTGGCGCCGTTGCGCCCCACTCCCGACGAGGCCCGGTACCTGCAGGAGATGATGAGTCGCGTCGAGGGCATGCCGCTGCCCGCCCTGCAGAAGCTCGACTGGGACTGGGAGACGTTCGAGGACTACCTCGGTCGCTTCGAGGGCAAGGTGGCCGTCAACGCCGGCTGGCTGGTGGGCCACTGCGCCATCCGACGCTATGTGATGGGGCCCGATGCCGTCGGCGGCGAGGCTTCCCCCGAACAGCTCGACGCCATGGTCGCCGAGCTGCGCAAGGCCATCGAGGTCGGCGCCCTGGGCTGGTCGTTCACCACCTCGGGCAGCCACAGCGACGGTGACGGTCAGCCCGTGCCGAGCCGCTGGGCCTCCACCGACGAGATGCTGGCCATGGCCACCGAGGTCGGCCGCCACGAGGGCACGACCCTCGAAGGCATCGTGCCCGGCTGCCTCGACCGATTCGCCGACGACGAGATCGAGCTGCTGGCCTCCTTGAGCGCGGCGGCCCAGCGCGTCCTCAACTGGAACGTGCTCACCATCGACTCCCGCGAGGCCGACCGCGCCTCCCGACAACTGTCGGCGAACGACGTGGCCAAGGCCAAGGGCGGCCGGGTCGTGGCGCTGACCATGCCGGTGCTCGTACCCATGAACATGAACCTGGAGACGTTCTGCGGCATCTGGCTCCTGCCCGAATGGGAGTCCACCCTGCGCGTCGACCGCGCCGAGCGCAAGCGCCGGCTGTCCGATCCCGCCGTGCGGGCGATGCTGCTCGAGCGGTCGCACTCCCCCGAGGCCGGCATCTACCGGCGGCTCGCCGACTGGGAGGACTACGTCATCGGGGACACGTTCGCGCCGGAGAACGAGGGTCTGGCCGGTCGGGTGGTGGGCGACATCGCCGCCGAGCGGGGCACCGAACCGTTCGACACGTTGCTCGACATCGTCGTGGCCGATGACCTGCGCACCATCCTGTGGCCCGCGCCCAAGGACAAGGACGCCGAGTCCTGGCGTCTGCGGGTCGAGGTGTGGAACGACGAGCGGGCCATGATCGGCGGTTCCGATGCCGGCGCGCACCTCGACCGCATGTGTGGCGCCACGTTCCCCACGCGGTTCCTCGGCGACATGCTCAACGGTCGGAAGTTGCTCCCCATCGAGCGGGCCGTGCAGTTGATCACCCCGAAGCCGGCCGAACTGTTCGGGCTAGTGGGTCGGGGCACGATCGTCGAGGGCAACTTCGCCGACATCGTCGTGTTCGATCCCGAGACCATCGGTTCGGAGAACGCCCGCCTCGTCGCCGACCTGCCCGGCGACTGCGTGCGCCTCACCGCCCGGTCCCACGGCATCGACCGCGTGATGGTCAACGGCACGACGGTGATCATCGACGGCGAGCCCACCGGCGCCACGCCGGGCACGGTGCTCAAGTCGGGACGCGACACGGTGACCGTCCTGCCCTGACGCGCGCGTCGGGCAGTCCGGTCACGTCGTTCCGGCCGCGTCGCCGGTCGGACCCGGCTCAGGCCGGGGTGTCGGCGAGGATGCGGCCCAGTTGCAGGAGGCTGGGGGTGGTGCCACCCAGTTGCAGTTCCTGCTTCTTGGCCCACAGGTAGTAGCGGTGCAGCGGGTAATCACGATCGACGCCCACCCCGCCGTGCAGATGCGTGCACGCCCGCACGACGCTGGCGCCACCCTCCGATGCCCAGTACTTGGCCGTGGCCGAGTGGGGGCCGGCATCGAGTCCGTCGGCCAGCCGCACGGCGGCCTGCCACGCGGTGAGCTCGATGGCGTTCGAGTTGATGCGGGCGTCGGCGGCGCGCTGCGCCACGGCCTGGAACGTGGCGATCTGACGATCGAACTGCACGCGTTCCTTGACGTAGTCGGCCATGATGGCCACGGCCTTGTTCGTCACACCGCTCATAAGCAACGACTGCCCCGTCCATCCGGACTGGATGAGACGATCGAGGGCCTCGGGGCCGGCGATCCTCTCGGCCGCTGCGCCACTGAACGTGACCTTGGCGTCGGGGATCGAATCGGTGGCGTCCTGACGCTCGACGGTGACACCCGGGGCCGAGGCCTCGATGTAATAGAGGCCGTCGGTGGCCGACACGATGAAGGCATCGGCCACGGTGCCGAACAGGACGTTGGTCTTCACGCCGTCGAGCGCACCACCGGTGGCGGTGAGTGACGGGGAGTGCACGTCGCCCACGAGGTCGTGCAACGCCACGGTCACGATGCGCTCGCCGCTGGCCAGTCCGGCCAGGTGCTGGGGCGCGTGCTCGGCCAGGAACGGACCGGCCATGGCCATCACCGGCAGGGCCGGCACCGGAGCGACGTGGCGGCCGACCTCCTCGAGGACGATGGCGACCTCGGTCCAGCCGAGACCGGCACCGCCGTCAGCCTCGGGCAGGGCGATGCCGACGATGCCGAGATCGGCCAGTTCACGCCACAGGTCGAGGTCGACGCCGGAACCCGACTCGACCTCCTTGAGACGTTCCATGGTGCACCGGTCGGAGAGCACGCGGGCCACGAGGCCGCGCAACTCCTCCTGATCGGGGGTGAGTGAGAAGTCCATTGGATCGATGCCTTTCAGCGGGCCGAGCGGGGGAAGCCGAGACCGAACATGGCGATGAGATCGCGCTGCAGCTCGTTGGTCCCTCCACCGAACGTGAGGATGATGGTGCCGCGGATGCCGGCCTCGAGTTGCGACCGCAGGATCGACTCGGGCGAATCGGAATCGAGGTAGGCGCGCGGGCCGAGAACCTCCATGAGCAACTGGTAGGAGTCCAGGTAGAACTCGGTGCCGAACACCTTCACACTGGAGGCATCGGCCGGGTGCAGGGACTCGCGGTCGGCCGACCACGCCACCTTCCAGTTGGCCAGACGCAGGTACTCGAGACGGGCGTGCACGCGAGCGAGGTTGAGCTGCACCCATTCCTGGTCGATCACACGACGACCGTCGGGCAGCAGCGTGTTCTGGGCCCACTCGCGCACGTTGGCCAGATGACGCTCGGGCATGCCGCTCGAGCACAGGGTGACGCGCTCGTGGTTGAGCTGACTGGTGATGAGACCCCAGCCGCCGTTCTCCTCGCCGACGAGGAACTTGGCCGGCACGCGCACGTCGTCGAAGTAGGTGGCGTTGATGTCGTGCTCACCCATGAGACGCAGCGGCTGGATGGTGATGCCGGGCGTGTCCATCGGGACGATGATCACCGAGATGCCCTTGTGCTTCTTCGCCTCCGGATCGGTGCGTACGGCGAGCCAGCAGTAGTCGGCGCCACCGGCCAGTGACGTCCACATCTTCTGACCGTTGATCACGTATTCGTCACCGTCGCGCACGGCACGGGTCTGCAACGCGGCGAGGTCGGTGCCGGCGCCCGGCTCCGAGTACCCGATGCAGAAATGGATGTCACCCGCGAGGATCTTCGGGAGGAAGAACTCGCGCTGCCACTCGGTGCCGTAGTGCATGATCGTCGGGCCGACGGTGTTGAGCGTGAGCATCGGCACCGGCGCTCCGGCCCGCATCGACTCGTCGAAGAACACGAACTGGTCGATGGGCCCGCGGGCCTGGCCGCCGTACTCCTTGGGCCAGCCGATGCCGGCCCACCCGTCGGTGCACATCTGCTTCCAGACGCGCTTGGTGGCATCACCGATGCCGTGGCTGTGGGACAGCTCCTCGACCGTGGTGGCGTCGAGGAGGTTGTCGTAGTACGAGCGCAGTTCGGCCCGCAGTGCTTCCTGCTCTGGTGTGTATCCGATCTCCATGGATCGGGACACTATCCCCACGCCGGGGCCGGTCACACGCTCGTCGACCGCTAGATTCCCGGCGCGATCGACGAGGAGGGGCGATGACGTCATCGGGCACGAGGGTGCGGGTGGTGGGCGACGGGTCCTTCGCGGCCACCGTCCGCTCCGCCGCCGACCGGATGGGCATGACCGTGGTGGAGGACGAGGGCTACGACGCCATGGTCTTCGCCCCGTGGGACGCGGCGACCATGGCCCCGGTGCGGTTCGACGAGTTGACCGACGAGCAGTTCGGGGCGGCGTGGCAGCACACGATGGACGACGCCGTGGCCGCCTGCGTGGCGGCCCGATCGGCCTTCGGTTCCGCCGGCGGCGCCATCGTGCTCACCGCGCCCACCACCGGCATGGCCGGCGGGGCCCGCTACGCCCACTGGGCGGCCGCGGCCGAGGGGGTCCATGTGCTGGCCCGATCGGTGGCCCGACAGTGGGGCCCCGAGGGAATCGCCGTCAACGTGCTGGCCTTCTCCCCCGACGAGCTCGGCGTGGATCCGGCCGTGGCCGGTCCGGTGTCCATCGCGACGCCGGCGAGGCCCGGTGCGTCGATCGACGGCGCGCTGCGGTTCCTGTGCTCACCCGATGCCGCCGATGTGGCCGGCCAGACCCTGACCGTGGACGGTGGACTGTGGATGTGAACGACGCGCCGGTGACGCTGACCGGTCGGGTGGCGATCGTGACCGGCGCCGGACAGGGCGTGGGTCAGGGCATCGCCGAACGACTGGCCCAGCTCGGCGCCCATGTCGTGATCGCAGCGCGCCGGGCCGAGACGGGTGAACCGGTGGCGGCATCGATCCGCGACGCCGGCGGCTCGGCCGAGTGCATCGTCACCGACGTCACCCGTCGGGAGTCGATCGCCGCCTGCGTCGACGCCACCGCCGCCACCCACGGACGGCTCGACATCATGGTGCACAACGCGTTCGCCGGAGGTCAGGCCAGTCGCCTGGAGGACACACCGCCCGATGCGTGGTTCCAGATGTCGACCACCTCGGTGTGGGCGTCGTTCTGGTGCGCGCAACTGGCCCATCCCCATCTGAAGGCCAGCGATCAGGGTCGACTCGTGCTCGTGACGTCACCGTCGGGCGTGGAGGGTTCGGCCAACATCCCGCTCTACTCACCGGCCAAGGCGGCCCAGCGGGCCATCGCCAAGTCGTTGGCGCGCGAATGGGGTCCGGAGCAGATCACAGTGAACTGCATCGCGCCCGTGGCCGAGACACCGGCGCTGGCCGGCGCCTTCGCCCAGGTGCCGACGCTGCGCGGTGCCATCGAGGCGCGCACACCTCTCGGTCGTATCGGTGATCCCACCGCCGACATCGGTGGCGTGGTGGCGTTCCTCGCCGGACGCGATGCGGGCTACGTCACCGGTCAGACGATCGTGTGCGACGGGGGTTCGTTCCTCGGACTGTGAACGGGGCACGCGCCGCGATCGGCCACGAACCGGTCGGGCGCACCGGAGCCCCTGACTATCGTCGACGCCATGATCGAGATCCCGTCCGGCACCATCGTCTACGGCACGCAGTTGCCCATCCAGTCGCAGAGCACGGTCTACGCC
>VERC01000166.1 GCA_018882825.1 Acidimicrobiia bacterium
ATGTGCACCGATCGTGACGTCGCGACACCGACGCCGGGGCCCGCAGCCCCACCATCGAGGCGTCGACCGGTGCCCGGCGCCCGTACAGGGCGTCGACCGGGTGCTCGTCGAGCACCGGTTCGGCTCGCACGCACCCTGCGAGGTCGACGACCAGCAGGAGCGGACTGCGTCCGGCATCCGACACCAGTGCCCGGGCCAGGGCCGCCGGGTCGGCGGGATCGATGTCGGCGGGTACGGGAACGGCGACGGTCGGTGCGAGGGTGGTCGGTGGCATCGGGCGCCCTCCGGATCGTGCGGCGAGGGGCGGCCGAGGGCCGGCGAGGGTCGGAAGTGTGACCGGGCGCGACGTCGGTGGGAAGTCCCGTTCGGATCAGTCGAACAGCGAACCCTGGGCCGGATGTCGCCGATCGACCATGGCGGTGAGGATGGCGACGGTCACCCGGGTGTCGGCCAGCGCGCGGTGCGCGCCCTCGTGGGCGATGCCCAACGCGTCGGCACAGGCGGCGAGGGTGTGTCGTCGCTGGGTGTCGAGGATGACGCGCGCCAGTTCCAGGGTGCACAACGACGGGGTGTCGGGCAGGACCATGTCGATCCTCGCCAATTCGGTGACGAGGAAGGCCTCGTCGAAGGAGAGGTTGTGGGCGCACACCATGTGATCCTCGAGCCGCTCCACCAACTCGGGGGCGATGGCGGCGAAGGAGGGGGCACCGAGGAGATCGTCGCTCGTGATCCCGTGGATGTGGGTGGCGCCCGGATCGCGCTCCGGATCGACGAGTGTGGACCATTCGTCGATGACGGTCCCGTCGGGAGCACAGCGGATCACGGCCACCTCGATGATGCGATCGACCGAAGGATTCAGCCCGGTGGTCTCGAGGTCGATCACGGCGAACGGCATCGTCGGCGGCGTCTCCGACCACACGGATGCGTCGACCCGCCGTAGCCGCGACACCCGCGCCGTCGTCGTGTCCTCACCCACTCGCCGAACCCTAGGTCCGACCTGTGACGGCGACGCTCAGCCGTCGAGCGGTCCGTCGAGCAGTTCGGTGACCACGGCGGCGATCTCGCTGCGTTCGGAGCGGGTGAGAGTGATGTGTCCGAAGATCGGGTGGCCCCGCAGTGCCTCGATCACCGCCATCACGCCGTCATGTCGCCCGACTCGCAGGTTGTCGCGTTGGGCGACGTCATGGGTCAGTACGACGCGACTTCCCTCACCGAGACGACTGAGAGCGGTGAGGAGCACAGGGCGTTCGAGGTTCTGCGCCTCGTCGATGATCACGAACGTGTCGGTGAGGCTGCGACCACGAATGTGGGTCAGCGGGAGCACCTCCAGCAGGCCGCGGTGGATGACCTCGTCGATGATCTCCGGTCCGGTGATCGCCTCCAGGCCGTCGAGCACGGCGGCCGACCACGGACTCATCTTCTCGAACTCGTTCCCGGGCAGGTACCCCAACTCCTGGCCACCCACCGCGTAGAGCGGACGGAACACGACGACGCGCTTGTGGATGCGCTGTTCGAGCACCGACTCGAGTCCGGCGGCGAGGGCGAGCACGCTCTTCCCGGTCCCGGCCGGTCCGCCCAACGACACGATGCCCACCGTCGGGTCGGCGAGGAGATCGATGGCGATCCGCTGTTCGGCCGAGCGACCTCGCACGTCGAACAGGTGACCGTCGCGGCGCACCAGGTGCAGTGACTTGTCGGCATGCACTCGGGCCAGCGCCGACTGCGAACCCGAGTGCAGCACGACTCCGCTGTGACACGGGAGGTCGCGAGCGCGTTCGTCATCGACCGCGCCGGTGTCGAACAGGGCATCGATGAGCGCGCTCTCGCACTGGAGGTCGACCAGGCCCGTCCAACTGTCGTCGGAGGCGAGTTCGTTCCGGTACTCGTCGGCCGACAGTCCGACGATCGACGCCTTGATGCGGAGGGGGAGGTCCTTGGTCACGACCGTCACGTCGTTGCCCTCGGCCGCGAGGTTCCGGGCCACGGCGAGGATGCGGTGATCGTTCGTGTCGCCGGCCAGGGTGGGAGGGAGCGCGCCGAGGTCCTGATGGTTGATCTCCACCCGCATCGTCCCGCCGTGGTCGTTGACCGGGATCGGTTCCATGAGCGTGCCGTGCTCGACGCGCCAGCGCTCGAGTTGACGGAGGGCCTGACGGGCCGACCAGCCCAGTTCGGGGTGGTTGCGCTTCGACTCCAACTCGAGGACGACGACCACCGGGAGCACCACGTCGTGTTCCTCGAATCGGATCATCGCCTTGGGGTCTGCCAGGAGGACGGAGGTGTCGAGCACGTAGAGACGACGATCGTGCGAGGTCACGAGACTCCTGCGATCTGCGGGCTGCCGATATGTGGGTGCTGCGGATGACACGGCGCCGGCTCGTCGGCCGACTCACTCATCCTTCACCGCGTCGGGGTCGGTGGCGCGGATACCCGACCGGCCCGGTCGCGGTTCACAGTCCGGTCATCAGCCGGAAGACCTCGCCCGCCTCGATCCCGGTGCGTTCGCCCACGGCACGGGCATGGTCACGGACCCTCAGGGCGAACTCTCGGCGCGAGTGCTCGTCGTCGGGGTCGATCCCGTGGGTGGTGAGGAACTGGCTGGCGTGGGCACAGAGTGCGTCGACCTTCACGTCGATGAAGGCCGAGATGTCCTCGACGTGGTCGGGTTCGTCGGCCTCGAACAGCAGCAGGGCATCGGGACGGTGCACCCCGAGGCCGTGATGACCGAAGTAGTGCGGATCACGGGCGGCCACGATGGCGTCGATCGCCAACCAGCCGGCGTTGCGATGATCGGGGTGCAGGCGGTACCGCTTCCACGGATCGTGGGCCAGGACCACGGTCGGTGTCAGCGAGCGGATCCACCAGGTGACCTGATCACGAACGTGGAGGGTGGCCTGCAACTCGCCATCGGTGTGATCGAGCATCACGACCTTCCCGGTCGACCCGAGTCGGCGGGCGGCCTCGACCTGTTCGGCGCGGCGCATCTCGACCAGCTCGCCGGTGTCGGCCGAGGTGTCCCAGGTGCCCTTGGCGCCGTCGGTGAGAACGAGGTGGTTGACGATGCAGCCGGCCGCCGCCCATTTGGCCAGGGTGCCTCCGCACTGGAACTCGGCGTCGTCGGGATGGGCCACGATGGCCAGCGCGCTCGATGGCACCGCCAGGTCCTGCGTCGCCATCGGACCGGGCGGAAGATCGCCCAGTGGCAGAGGGGGTCGATCGTTCACCCCGCTGTGCACCACTGCGGCGTGACCAGATCGGCGGGGACGTCGACATCCCACCCGAGCCGCTCGTCGTGCTCGATGTGCACGTGTTCGGAACGCCGGTGCGCTTCGACGACGTGTCGGCCGAACGATCCCGGGCCGTAGGAGAACTCGAATCGACTGTCGGTGGGCAGCACGATCACGTTGGTGCCGTCCTCCCGACGGTCGGGGACGAGGGTGATGCCGTCGCGCCCGGTGAGATGGGTCAGGTCTCGGGCGTGGGGGAGGTCGGCGTGCACCACGATCACGCGCTCGACGCCGCGTCGGGCGAGATCGGCCACTCCCTCGGTCACGGCGCCGTTCAGCCCGCGGCCCGGTTTCCACGACACGTCGGCACCCGAGCGGGTGGCCCACTCGGCCACCGCGTGGTCGTCGCACACCACCCACACCCTCAGGGGTGACGCGGCGCGCACGACCGTGGTGGCCATCGACTCGGCCAACGCCGCCCGCTCGTCCGGGTCGAGTGCCGGGGCCAGACGCGCCTTGGCGTCGGCGAACGCCTTGACCGGGATGAGCACGGCGGTGTCGGGCGCGACCACGTCGGGAGTGTAGGGCGGCGAGCCGAGCGGGCCCCCGGTCGCTGCTCCGCTCGCGCTGGTACCGGTCTCGACGCATCTGCGGGAAGGGAAGGAGCGAGCGCAGCCGGAACTAGCGTCGAGACGATGGCAACCGAGGTCCATGACGTCGCCGAGCGTTCGATCACCATCGCCGCACTGGCCACCGGCGGAGCCATCGGTCTCGATCGACACGGTGTGGTGCGCTCGGACGCCGGGCCCTGGTCGATGGATTGGGCCGTCGGTGCCGCCGATGGTTGGCATCTTGCGTCGACCGATGCCGCCGTGCGGCAGTGGTTGGTGGAGGACACGCCGGTGGTGGTCTCGGCGCTGCGGGTGCCCGATGGCGCGATCGAGCACCGGTGCTGGGCCGGCGTCGTCGCTGGTCGACCGTTCGCCATGATCGAGCTGCACAACGCCGCGCCGGTGGCGGTGGCCGTGGCCGTCGTCATCCGCCCGTCCGCGGATCGACACCTCGGCTCCATCGGGCTCGATGACGCCGAGGTGCGCGTCGATGGTCGGCGGACGCTGTGGTTCACACGGGCGCCGTCCCGTTCGATGGTCGGGACCACGGCGGCGGTGCTCGACGCGATCGCCTCCGGGACCGCCGACGGCAGGTGGCCGGTCGACGGCGTGCGATCCGCCGACGGGGATGCCGCGGCCGCCTTCGTGTTCCCGCTGCCGCACACGGCGTCGATGCGCATGGCCCTCGCCCTCGACGACGTGCCCGACGGCGTGCCGGTCGACGTGGCGTCGATGGTCGCGTCGGACGTGGTGGTGTCGGGTTGGCGAACGCAGACGGCGGGCGCTCCTCGCATCGATCTCCCCGAACGCGACGCCGCATCGGCCATCGACGCGGCTCGACGCCACCTGTTGGTGCACGCCGGACTGCGTCTGCGCGCCGGGGTCGATGACGACGCCACCGGACTGGCGGCCGAGATGGCGATGGCCCTGGACGAGCACGGCCTGCACGTCACCGCTCGTGATCTCCTCGGCGCTGCCCTCGCCACCCGACGGAGCGACGGGTCGTTCGGAGCCGGCGACACGATCACCACGGCGCGCGTCCTCGTGGCGCTCGATCGACACCGGCGACTGGCCGATGACGGTCCTATGGACGACGAGTTGGTGGCGATCATGGCCGCTGGCGCCGACCGGTTGCGTCGACGCGTGCTCGGCTCGCGGTGGCCTCGCGCGGCGCGACCGTCCCGCGTCGGTCGGCTCCGGGCCGATGCCGCCGACGCTCGCTGGACCCTGCAGGCGCTGCAGTCGGCGGCCGCCAGTCTGAGGGCATCAGGGCAGACCGACGCGGCGGCCGTCGTCGATGGGCACGCGATGTCGTTGCGCCGCGAGGTCCCCGATCGTGCCGGTGCCGGGCACGACGGTGCGGGTCGCGCCATGGGTGATGTCGTCACCGGGCTGCGACGACGGTTGGCCGAGGGTGTGCCGTGTTGGACGTGGCCGTCGACCGAACTCGGCGACGATCCATGGCGCGCGGTCGAGTTCCTCCGTTCGGTACGGGCGTTGCTCGTCGACGACGACGGCGACGGGATCGATCTGCTCCCCGATGCCATCGACGAATGGTTCGGCAGTCCACTCGCGGTGCACGACCTGCCCACCGCGCACGGACGCGTCTCGTTCGCTCTCCGCTGGCACGGGGCGCGCCCGGCGATGCTCTGGGATCTGGCGCTGCGCGACGACGCCGCGCCCGTCCGCGTGTCGGCGTCGATGCTCGATCCGGCGTGGATGTCGACCGACCCGAGATCGGAGGCACTGCTGGCCGAGCCGCACCACGAACACCGGTCGTTCACGTGAGTGCCGATGCCGATGCCGATGCGCGCTACCGACTCGAGGACCTCGCCGATCTCTCGGGTCTGTCGGTGGCCGAACTGCGCGACTTCTGGCGGGCGCTCGGATTCCCTGATCCACGTCC
>VERC01000167.1 GCA_018882825.1 Acidimicrobiia bacterium
CCGTAGACCTCGCTGGTCGAGGCCAGCACCACTCGGGCGTCGATGGCGAGACAGGCCTCGATCACGTTCTCGGTGCCCTGGACGTTGGTGTGGATGGAGCGCAAGGGCTGCTCGATGATGTTGCGCACCCCGACGGCGGCGGCGAGGTGGAACACGAGATCCGTGCCGGAGGCGGCGGCGGTCAACGCGGGGGCATCGAGGATCGACCCCTCCACCACTTCAACCCGATCACCGAGGTGGGCGATGTTCGAGCGACGCCCCGTGGAGAAGTCGTCGATGATCCGGACCTCGTGGCCCTCGTCCAACAACAGGTCGACGAGGTTCGAGCCGATGAACCCGGCCCCTCCGGTCACGAGGATTCGCACCCGACGAGCGTAGTCGCCGACCTCGGAGGGGCCCGCCGCCGCAGGCCTGCGAACCCTTGGGGCGCAAGGGCCGACACGCCCGGGCCAGCAGCGGGACGACCACTACGATCGCCCCGGTGTCGTCCTCGTCCCGCCCCACCCGGGGCTTCCTGCTCGCCCTGGCGGCGATCTGTGTGCTCGGAGCGGCGATCCGCATCGGGTTCGTCGTGTTCGTCAAGCAGGACCCGTCGATCTGCTCGCCGGCCTCGATCGAGCAGTCGATCCTCCAGCAGGCCACCGGCAAGGTCCCCAAGTTCGTCGGTAAGGCTCCGGACAACATCTGCGGTGACGCGCTCGTCTACCACGACGGCGCCAACCTCCTGGCTGAGGGCGAGGGGTTCATCTCGCCGATCCGGTGGATCTACGACGACGGGGTGCGTTTCCAGTCGGCCGACCACCCGCCCCTCTACAACGTCTACCTCGCCGGTTGGTCGGTCGTGGGACTCGACAGCGTCCTCGCCCATCAATTGGCCAGCGTGTTGCTCGGTGTCGCCTCCATCGCGCTGGTCGGGCTCCTCGGTCGACGACTGGTGAGTGAGCGCGCCGGACTGCTGGCCGCGTTCCTCACCGCCATCTACGTGTACATCTGGGTCAACGACGGACTGGTGATGTCCGAGACCATCTCCATCACCGCCGTGGCGGGCCTGTTGCTGCTCACCTATCGCTACATCGCCGAGCCGACGCGCGCGAACCTCGTGTGGCTGGGGATCGTCACCGGCCTCACCGTGCTCACCCGTGCCGAGATCGCGCTGTACGTACCGATCGTGCTGCCGTTCGTGATCTGGTGGTCACTGGGATCACGAGTGCGTGACCTGCGGAACGACATCGGTCGACTGTGGAGACCGTGGCTGGGGCGCACGATCGCCATCGGCGCGATCTCGGTGGCGGTGACCGCACCGTGGGTGGTGAGGAACCTCGTCACCTTCGAGAAGCCCGTCACCCTCTCCACCGGTCTGGGCATCACACTCACCTACGCCAACTGTGACGCGACCTACAACGGCCCAGCACTGGGTTGGTGGAGTTTCCCGTGTCTGGAACCGGTGCCGAACGAGCCCGATCAATCGCTCGATGAGGTCATCCTGCGCCAGCGCGGCATCGACTACATCAAGGCCCATCTCGACGAGGTGCCGAAGGTCGTGGCCGCACGCGTGGGGCGGGTGTGGAACGTGTTCCGACCGTTCCAACAGATCGAGTTCGATCAGTACGACGACCGGCCGCTGTGGACGAGCCGGCTCGCCCTCGGGCAGTACTACCTGTTGATGCCCCTGGCCGCGTTCGGCGCATGGGTGGTGCACCAGCGCCGCAAGGTCCTGTGGCCGTTGCTGTCGATGTACGCCATCGTCACGTTCACCGCGGCGACGTCGTACGGGTCCACCCGATTCCGCACCACCGCCGAAGTGGCGACGGTCGTACTGGCCGGTATCGCCCTCGATCGCATCTGGCAATGGCTGTCGGACCGCCGCACGACGGCCGAGGCCGCGCCGGTACCCTCGGGAAATGGCATCGATGTCCGAACGTGAACTCCCGCATCTGCGTTGGCGCTCACGACCCGAGCTCGATCGCCCGGTGATCCTCGCGGCCTTCGCCGGGTGGAACGACGCCGGTGATGCCGCCACCACGGCCACCACCTACATGGCCGAGCACTGGAACGCCCGGCCGTTCGCCGACATCGATCCCGAGGTCTTCTACGACTTCACGGTCCCCCGTCCCGAGGTGCGGTTCGACCTCGACGGTTCCCGTCGTGTCGACTGGCCCACCAACGAGTTCTCGGCGGCGACGATCCCGCCCGACGGCACCTCGGTGATCGTGCTCACCGGAATCGAGCCCCAGTTGCAGTGGCGGACGTTCTGCGAGCACGTCCTCGGCGTGGCGATCGCCACCGATGCGCGGATGGTGGTGACCATCGGCGCGCTGTTGGCCGAGGTTCCCCATTCACGACCGGTGAACGTGTTCGGCACCGCCTACGACGAGCACAGTGCCGATGCGCTCGATGTGCGACCATCGCGTTACGAGGGCCCCACCGGCATCACTGGTGTGTTGCACAACGCCTGCAACAACGCCGGGATCCGTTCAGCGGCACTGTGGGCAGCGGTCCCGACCTACGTTCCCTCGGCCCCGTCGCCCAAGGCGGCGCTCGCGCTCGTACAGCGCACTGCCCGCATGCTCGAGGTCACCATCGACACCGACGAGTTGAAGTTCGCCACCGATGCCTACGAGCACCAGGTCTCCCAGTTGGTGGCCGAGGACGAGGAGACGACCGAGTACGTCGCTCATCTCGAGCGTCGGTACGACGAGGAACCGGAAGCCTTCAACGACGGCGAGAGTCTCGTCGACGAGGTGGAGCGCTTCCTGCGCGATCAGGACTGAACCCGCTCGATCGGTGGGTCGGCGTGGCTCAGTCGTCGACGTCGTCGGTGAGATCGACGATCAGATGATCCCCGCGCCACACCGGCGTGCGCGGATGATCGAAATGCACGTCGACCGGGGCGCCACTGAACGCGTGAGCAGCGAGCGGCCCCCAGAGCTCGGCCCCGACCGCCATCGTCGGCAGCGCGTCGAGCGGGAAGAACCCGACGTCGGAGGTCTCCAGCGGATGCGCCTGCAGGTTCCCGCCGGTCGCCCGACAATGGAAGACCAGTGAGTAGAGCGGCACGCTGGTGAAGCGCCGCTGCAAACCGTCGTACACGGCGAGGAGTTGCACGACCTCGCAGTCGATACCCGTCTCCTCCTTGACCTCCTTGACGGCGACCTCCGAGGGTGAGTACCCGATGTCGGCCCAACCCGTCGGGTAGAGCCACACCCCGGAATCGGCGCGCTGCACGAGGAGGATCTCGTCGAGCTCATTCTGGACGATCGCCCCCACCGCCACCTTCGGGGTCTGATACCCCGGCACACCCTGTCCGACACCCTTGAGCCATTCATGAACGAGATCGTGTGGGTCGAACACACTGCCGGCGGCGACCCGGATCTCGGCGGCGATGGCCAGGATCTCCTCGAACCGTTCCCGCTCGTAGAGGCTCTGGGTGAACCCGAGGCCGGTGCGGGCCACACCCGACAACGCCTCGCTCCACCGGATGAGGTCCTGAGGCGTCACCGGATCGGTCATGCCCGCACGCTACCGGCGTCGATCAGGACTCGCCGGACCGGCCAAGTGAATGGAGAAGGGCCCGTTCGACCTCGGCCAGGTGTTCGTGATCGGTGACCTTCCGGCCCTGCGCGTCACGGACATAGAACGAGTCGACGGCATCGGTGTCGATCGTCTGGATCTTGGCCGAACGGATGTCGAGATCGAGGTCGTGGAGTGCCCGGGTGATGCGCCAGAGCACGCCCACTCCATCGGGAGCGCGCACCTCGATCACGGTGGCATCGTCGGACAGGGCATTGTCGACGAGCACCTCGGCATGAGTGACCAGTCCGGGAAGTCGACGGGCACGGCGATAGGCCTTCGATCGTTCGGCCAGCCGGGCCTCGAGAGCGAGACGTCCGTCGAGGGCACGCTCGAGATCGCGCACCACACGTTCCCACGGGATCTGATCACCGAAACCGCTACGCACGCGGAACTGTTCGAGGGCCATGCCCTCGTCGTTCGAATAGGCCGCGGCCTCGAGCACCGTGAGACCCGACAGCGACAGCACGCCGGCGACCCGCGAGAACAGACCGGGACGATCGGGGCTGACGACCACCAGCATGTCGTCGGAGGTCTCGATGATGCGGCGACGCTGGGCGAGCAGATCGCGTTGATGCGCAGTGGGGAATCCCCCATCGATGGCATCGGCCACCTCGCCGCCGGCGAGCACGTGGGAGACCCGTTCGACGAGCACCCCGACGAGTTCCTCCTTCCATGAACCCCAAGCCGCTGGACCAGTGGCGGTGGAGTCGGCGAAGGTCAGGCCGTCGAGGAGATGGAGGACCTCGAGTGAGCCGACGCGATCGGCCACGTACCGGATGGTGCCGTCGTCGGACAGGTCACGACGGGTGGCGATGTCGGGCAGCAGCAGGTGCTCGGCCACCATCGTCTGGAGCACCTCGGTGTCGTGGGCGTCGAATCCCATCCGAGGCGCCATCTCACCGACGAGTTCGATGCCCACCACGGTGTGATTACCGGGATGCCCTTTGCCGATGTCGTGCAGCAACGTCCCGACCACGAGCAGGTCAGGGCGTTCGACGCGGTCGGCGACTCCGGCGGCGTTCGACGCAGCGACGAGCAGATGGTGGTCGACGGTGAAACGGTGATAGGCGTTGCGTTGCGGACGGCATCGCACCACGGCCCATTCGGGCATGATCGGTTCCCACAGACCGAACTGGTCGAGCGTCTCGATCACCGCCACCGCCGGTCGACCGGCGAGGAGGAGTTCGACGAGGAGTCGACGGGCCTCCTCGTTCCACGGTCGGGGCAACGGAGCGGCATCAGCCAGGCGGCTGAGCAGTTCACGCGACAGCCGAGCCTCGGCTCGGGCCGCCACCACCGCTGCGCGCAACACCAGACACGGATCGTTGCCCGGTTCGGCCCCGGGGGCCAACGACACCACGCCCTCGACGAGGGAGATGCCGGGCGCGTCATGGGCCGGAGCCCGACCCTTGCGACGGGTGGGACCCTCGAGTTGGGAGCGCACTCGCCACCAGAGGTCGTCCGAGATCCAGGCGATGGTGCGGGCCGCCTGCGACAGGGCCCGCATCAGGTCGTCGGCATCGCCGACTCCGAGGGCCTCGGCCACTGCATCCTGTTCCTCGAGGGTGAGGACATCGGACGTCCGACCCGTGCGTCGGTGCAGTTCGACGCGGGCCGACAGCACGATCTCGTAGGCCTCGGCTATGGCCTGTTCGTCACCGGGATGCAGGGCCATCCCGGCCAGACCGGCCCAACCGATGGCATGCACGTCGCGCAGTCCCCCGCGACCGTTCTTGAGATCGGGTTCGAGCAGGAAGGCGACCTCTCCCGCCTTGTCGTGGCGTTCGATCCCCGACCGATCGAGTTCGGCCAGCCACCGACGAGACCGTTTGTGCCACAACTGACGGCCCTTGGTGGCCAGCTCGTCGGAGAGGCTCCGATCGCCGGCGAGATGGCGGACCGACAGCACGGCAGTGGCGGTGTCGAGGTCGTCGGCGGCCAGTGCCAACGATTCCTTCACCGTGCGCACGGCATGGCCCAACTTCACATCGGCATCCCAGATCGGATACCAGACCCGATCGGCGAGCTCACCGACCTCCACCTTGGGCGCGTGCAACAACCACACGTCGAGATCGCTTCCGGGTGAGAGTTCGGCCCGGCCGTATCCTCCGACGGCCACGAGCGCGGCGCCCTCCACCGGTCCTCCGG
>VERC01000168.1 GCA_018882825.1 Acidimicrobiia bacterium
CAGACCAATGCGCTGCGCGAACTGCGCGGTGCCCTGCACGGTGGCGCGCTGCTCGCCGCGGGTGTGTCGCCGGCCGATGCCGTCGTCTACCGCTCGGCGATGATGGCGCCCCTGTTCGGCTGGGATGCCGAGTCGGTCACGGTCGACGCCGATCTCAAGGCGCGGTGGCACGCGGCCGAGGCGGCCACCGACGTGGCCATGGGTGCAGCGCTGTCGGCCCTGAGCGAGGCCGACCGGGCGGAACTGGTGGAGCGTCTGGGTGCCGTGCACGCCGCGTGGACCGAGGCGAAGGGAGCCTGAGCATGGACGTGCGCGAAGCGCTCTACACGACCCGGGCCATGCGCCGGGTCAAGCCCGATCCGATCCCGGTCGACGTCCAGACCCGCATCATGGACGCAGCCGTTCGCGCTCCCAGCGGCGGCAACACCCAGAACTGGCGCTTCCTGCTCGTGGACGATCCCGAGGTGAAGGGCAAGCTCGGCCCCATCTACCGCCAGGCGATGTCGGTGCTGTGGGCCACCTATTACAAGGATCGCATCGATGCTGCGCACGCCGCCCCCGATCTCGAGGAGTCGAAGTCGATGCTGCGGGTGCAGAAGTCGGCGCAATGGTTGGCCGACAACTTCGAGGCCGTGCCGCTGTACCTGTTCGGCTTCACCCAGCACGATCCCGGCGGTTCGTCGATCTACCCGGCGCTGTGGAGCGCGCAACTGGCGGCCCGGGCCGAGGGTGTGGGCTCGGCGCTGACGCAGGTGCTGGTGTTCCACAACGACGAGGTGTTCGACATCCTCGGCGTGCCCACCGACGATCACTGGTTCATGTCGGGCTGCGTCTCGCTCGGTTATCCCACGGGGAAGTGGGGCGTCGCCGCCCGTCAGCCCGCGCACGACGTGACCTGGCGCAACCAGTGGGGCGCCGATCCCGGGTTCCGCGATCCGGAGCCGCTCTGGCCCTGAGCGGTCTCAGTCCTCGGTCGCGGGGGCCCAGTGGGTGCGCAGGTCGGCCAGCCAGTCGGGGAAGTCCACCGGCGGATCGGGCAGCGGCGTCACGCCGTGCTCGGCCAGCGTCGCCTCGTAGAGCTCGGGCTGGTCGCCCCACGAGCGAGGGTCGCCCATCATCACCTCGAACAACTTCGCCCCGTCCTCGCCGGCCCGGATCGGACCGAAGGCCGCGCCGAAGGGGAGCTCCACGTGCGTGCCGGCCGGGCACCAGCGGTCGCCGAACCACAGTCCTCCGTCGATGACGAACACGATGTGCGGTGAGAAGTGCCCGTGGCGCCGCACGATCATCCCGGGGTCGTACTCGGCGTAGAGCGACAGGTACTGCGGGTCGGGGCTGAAGGCGAACCACTTCTCGCGCACGAACGACTCGGTGCCGTCGGCATTGCGCTGGGCCCGACACAACTGCCACGGGACCTCGGGATCGTCCATGTGGCGGAACACGACCTCGGCGCCCGGGATCGGCAGCTCGGCGTCGGTGGGGTCGGCGCTCATGCGACGAACTCGAACTCGACCTGCGCCGAGTCGATGCCGCGGACGAAGGCGTTCGGCATCCACACCGGTTCGGTGCCCTCGACGATCCGCCAGCCCGAGGTGCGACGCAGCAGTTCCTCGAAGAACACCTTGATCTCCAGTCGGGCCAGCGACGCACCGAGGCAGAAGTGCGTGCCGAATCCGAAGGAGATGTGGTTGTTCGGGGTCCGGTCGACGAGGAACTCCTCGGGCCGGTCGAAGTGCGCTTCGTCGCGGTTGGCCGACGAGTACATGAGTACGACCTGGTTCCCGGCGGGGATCGTCGTGCCGGCGATCTCGTGATCGCGCACGGCCACCCGACACATGTTGTGGATCGGCGTGACGTAGCGGATGAACTCCTCGACGGCCACGGTCATGTCGGCGCCGTTGCGCAACTTGCGCAGTTCGTCCGGACAGCGGAAGAGGTTCACGATCGTGTGCCCGATCACGGTGCGGGTCGTCTCGGCGCCACCATCGAGCAGGAGCAGTCCGTCGGCGATGGCGGCGTCCTGGTCGAACGGGCAGCCATCGATCTCGACCGTCGTGTAGTGCGAGTAGATGTCGTCGGCCGGGCACGACTTCTTCGCTTCGAACAGGTCAGCGGCGGCCTGGGCGAACTCCATCGCCGAGATCATCCCCACCTCGGAGAAGTACCGGGGCCCGCCACCCATGGCGATCGTGGTCTCGGACCAGTGCTTGAGCTTCGGCCAGTCGGCCTCGTCGAAGCCGAGGAGCTTGCCGATCATCATCGCCGGCAGCGGGGCCGCCAGTTCGTTGACGATCTCGACCGCGCCGTTCGCCTTCTGCGAGTCACGGGCGTCGTCGATGAGGGTGTTGACCTTGGCCCGGATGTCGTCCTCCCACGCACTGGCCGCCTTCGGGGTGAACCGTCGTGACACGAGGTTCCGGCGCTTCGAGTGCATCGGATCGTCGAGCCCGATGATGGCCGAGTCGGCGGGAAGGTTCGGTCGGTAGCCGCCCTTGGTGGTGTCGGAGTTGATGAAGACGTCCTTGCGCTTCTCGATCTCGACGATGTCGTCGTAACGGGCGATGCCCCACAGCTCGTTGACCTCGTCCCAGTACACCGGTTCGTTGGCCCGCATCCACGCGTAGGTGGGATACGGGTCACCGGCGTAGAGCTCGGGCGCGAGCAGGTCGATGGCGAGGCGTTCCACGGTGTACCCCCGGTTCGGACGCCGGACCGGCACGATCCGGCGTGTCGGTCAGCCCACGGGCTGGGACGACCGGATGGTACCGCTCGATCTTCCGCTGCCGGCCCCGTCGCGCTCGGCGGCGATGGCGGCCCGGTAGAGCGTCATGGCCGCCACGACGACCGAGGTGATGGTGACCGTCCACACCAGAGCGGGCGAGTGTCGATCGGTGCCGGCGGTGAGCAGGTGGACGGTGCCGAGCACGTACACGCCGTAGCTGGCGAAGTGGACGCTCCGCCACCAGCGCTTCGGGATCCGGTTGCGCAGCAACGACGTGACCTCCACCGCCACGAGCAGATAGAGGGCCACCACACCCCAGGCCACGGCCAGCGGGTTCCACTCGGAGGCGAAGGGAACGAGCAGTTGGGCCGGTCCGAAGTCGATCCACGGATCGAACAGCAGACCGACGAGATGCACGCCGACGAACACGACGGTCAGTCCACCGAGGAACCTGTGCAGGTCGAGCAGCCAGTTGGGTCGGGCGGCGCGGCCGAGCACCTTGGTCGACAGCAGCAGACCCCACAGCACCGACAGAGCGGCCAACGCCCACGCCACGATGCCCGAGGAGCGGGCGACGTACCACCACACGCTGCCCATGTCAGCTGGCCCGCGAGCGGGGTCGGGACGACGAGCCGGTGCCGGGCCGCGGGTTCGACGGGGTCGTGGCCCGGGGCACGGTGGTCGACGGTGTGGCCGATCCCCGGGCCGAACCCGTCGATGGCGCGGGGCTCGGCGCCGGGGCGGGAGTGGAGGTCACGATGGCCGAACCGGGCGTCGATGCGAAGGCGGCACCGGCGGCCATGGTGAGACCGAGGACGCCGACGGCGCCGACGCTGCCGACGGCGACGGCCCGGCGGGACCGGGAGGCGGGGTGAGGGCGACGGCGACGGGACATGGGGGCACCGTACGGATGGGAGGTGAAACCCGGGTAAGGGTCCGAGCCCCTCCCGGGTGGCATGAGTCACATACCGAAACGATGGTGTTCCGAAACATCGTCGTTTCGCTATGGTGACGCCATGGACGAGATCGAACCCTTCGCCCGGCGCTGGTCGGCGCTGTGGGTGGTCACCGGGAGCCTCATGGTGATCACCCTCGACACCACCATCCTCAACGTGGCGATCCCCTCGCTGGTGAAGAGCCTCGGATCGACGACCAGCCAGTTGCAGTGGATCCTCGACGGCTACACGCTGGTGTTCGCCGGACTGCTGCTCACCTGCGGCGCGCTGGGCGATCGCTTCGGTCGCAAGGGCGCGCTGCAGATAGGGCTGGCGCTGTTCGGTCTGGCCTCGATGGCCTCGGCACTCGCCACCACCTCGAACCAACTGATCGCCACCCGCGCACTCATGGGTGTGGGTGCTGCGCTCATCATGCCGGCGACTCTCTCGTTGCTCACCAACATGTTCCACGATCCGAAGGAACGGGCGCGGGCGATCGGTGTGTGGGCCGCCTGTGCCGGAGCCAGCGGTGCCATCGGTCCGGTGCTCGGCGGTCTGCTGCTGCGGTGGTTCTCCTGGCACTCGGTGTTCTTCGTCAACGTGCCGTTGATCATCGTGTTGCTGGTGGCCGGGCGGGTGCTGTTGCCCACCTCGCGGGCCGAGAAGGCGGAACGGCTCGATCCGTTCGGCGCGCTGCTCTCCATCGTCGGACTCGTCGTGCTCCTGTGGGGGATCATCGAGTCGCCGAGCGCGGGTCTCGGTGCGCCGAAGGTGTACCTCGCGATCATCATCGGGGCGGCGTTGCTCGTGTCGTTCGTGGTCTGGGAGTTGCGGATCGACCACCCGATGCTCGACATGCGCTTCTTCCGCAACCGTCGGTTCAGCGCCGCCAACATCGCCATCACGTTGGTGTACTTCGCCATGTTCGGTCAGATGTTCGTGATGAACCAGTACACGCAGGTGGTGCTCGGCTACTCGCCGCTGGAGGCCGGTCTGCGGATGGCACCGATGTCGATGGTGATGCTCGTCGTGGCGCCCAACGCTCCCCGGTTCGTCGACCGCTTGGGTACCAAGATCGTCGTCGGCACCGGTCTCCTGCTCGCCGCCGGCGGCGTGTTCATCGTGTCGATGGTTCCGGTCTCCAACGGGTATCCCGTGCTGTTGGCCGGTATCTGCACGCTGGCCGTGGGCATGGGCTGCGTCATGGCCCCCGCCACCGAGTCGATCATGGGGTCGTTGCCCCGGGACAAGGCCGGTGTCGGTTCGGCCATGAACGACACCACCCGGCAGATGGGTGGCGCCCTCGGCGTGGCGGTGATCGGGTCGATCCTCGCCGCCGTCTACCGGCCCGGGGTCGAGTCGCAGATGGGCGCCGCCGGTGTCCCCACCGACGTGATCGCCGCGGCGCGCGAATCGGTGGCCGGCGCGGTGCTGCGGGCCGCCAACACCCCGGGTCTGAGTCCCGAGTTGGCCGATCAGGTGCGCTCCATCGGGATCGAGGAGTACGTGAGCGGTCTGCACGTGGCCATGAAGATCGGCACGGTGGTGCTCCTGCTCGCCGCCTTCGTGGTGTTCCGGTGGTTGCCGGCCCGCGCCGAGGATGTCCGTGACGAGGTCCACGGACCGCTCGACGGGCTGGCCTCGCTCACCTGGGCCGAGGCCGAGGGCGCGCTCGAACTCGACACGATGGAGTTGGAACGTGAGCGGGCCGAGACGACGTCCGGTCGACGGACCGACGGGGCGACCACGTGACCGGTGCCGTGGCTCCCGATCGGGTGCGGCCGGGTCGCCAACGCAGTGAGGCCGCCGATCACGCCATCCTCTCGGCGACTCTCGACCTGTTGTCCGAGACGGGGTACGGCGCGTTGACCGTGGCGGCGGTCATCGCCCGCTCGGGCGTGTCGTCGGCGACGCTGTACCGGCGGTGGCCCACCAAGCAGGATCTGGTGGCGGCCGCGCTGGCGTCCCTGCACGCCGAAG
>VERC01000169.1 GCA_018882825.1 Acidimicrobiia bacterium
ATCTACTACCCGCTCTTCGGTGCGTGGACCTGGGGTGGCGGTTGGCTCTCCAAGTTGGGCAACTCGCTCGGCTGGGGCAACGGCTACGTCGACTTCGCCGGTTCGGGTGTGGTGCACGCCGCCGGTGGTGTGGCGGCACTCGCCGGTGCCATCGTGCTCGGACCCCGCATCGGCAAGTTCACCAAGGACGGCAAGCCCCGGGCCCTGCCTGGCCATCACATCCCGATGGCCCTGCTGGGAACGTTCATCCTGCTGTTCGGCTGGTTCGGCTTCAACGCCGCATCGACCTTCGCGTCGAGTGACCCGCAGATCGGTGTCGTCGCCGTGAACACGGCCCTCGCCGGCGCTTTCGGTGGCTTCATGTCGATGCTGTGGATCTGGAAGCGGACGGGCAAGCCCGATCCGGCGATGATGGCCAACGGCATGCTCGGCGGTCTGGTGATCATCACCGCCCCGTGCGCCTTCGTGGATCCGTGGGTGGCGGCCGTGCTCGGTGTCGTGGCCGGTGTCATCGTCATCGAGGCCGTGTTCTTCATCGAGCGGAAGATGAAGATCGACGACCCGGTGGGCGCCATCGCCGTGCACGGAGTCTGCGGGACGCTCGGTGTGCTGGCGGTCGGCCTCGTGGCCAACGGCAAGTACGGCATCGATGCCGGCGGCGCCGGGATCGGCTGGAACGGCACCACCAAGCACGTCACCGACGGCGTGGCCGAAGGTGTGACCGGTCTGTTCTACGGCGGCAACGGCGCCGGACAGCTCCTCTCGCAGCTGGCCGGCATCGTCATCCTGTGGACGATCATCCTGGGAGTGGCGTTCGCCTTCTTCAAGATCCAGAACGCGCTCACCAAGGGTGGTATCCGCAGCGACGCCGACGCTGAGATCGCCGGACTCGACCTGCCGGAGATGGGCGTGCGTGCCTACCCCGACTTCGCCGGGACGAACGAAGGGCTCGTCACCGTCGACGCGTGATCCGGAGGTCCCGGCCCGCGGCGGAGGGCCGGGACCTTCCTTCACCCGATCCCATGATCGGGTCCGCAGCAACCGATTCGAAGGAGTACGACGATGGTGGCAGTCTCGAGGGTCATGACAGCGAAGAAGGGTTCGAACGACGGGGACGGTGTCGACGCAGGGTTCGTCGCCCAGTGGAACGCCCTCGACAAGCAGCATCGGCGTCAGGTGCGACGTCTGGTGCGCATCGGCCGTGAGCAGGAGAACGCGGCCGATGCCCGGCTGGCCCTGGGCTTCGCCGCCTACCAGCGCACCCGGCCGTGGTACCGGTTCTTCTGGCTGTGGTTCCCCGTCCTGTTGGTGGCGGGCATCGTGGCCGGACTTGCTCTGCACCCCATCGTGTTCGGCATGATCCTGGCGGTGCTCGGCAACGCGCTGCTCGTGCGCCGTGCCTTCCGTCGGGCCGACTGGGTGAACGAGCGACTGCTGGAGCAGTGACTCGTCACATCAGCGTGGCCGCCGCCAGTGCGCCGACGCACACGACGATGAGGGTGATGGTGATGACATACACGATGAGGCCCAGGTCGGTGATCCGGTGCGGCCCCATCAATTCGGCATCCCGACCGACGCGCACCATGAACACCAGCAGCGGAACGAGCAGGACGGCGTTGAGCACCTGCGTGGCGACGAGGATCGTCACCAGTGGTGCCCCGGGCAGCAGGATCACGGCGGCGGCGACCGCCGTCACCACTGCATAGGTGACGTAGAACGGTCGGGCGTCGCCGAACCGGTCGTCGAGCGCGGCCTCGACCCCGAGGTACTCGCTGACCGAGTACGCCGTCGACAACGGCAGGATCGAGGCGGCCAACAGCGCGGCACCGACGAGTCCGATGCCGAACAGCGTGCCGGCGAGGTCGCCGGCCAGCGGTTCGAGGGCCCGGGCGGCGTCGGCGGCGGAGTCGATCGGCTGGCCGTTGCGCCCCAGCGTGGCGGCACAGGCCACCACGACGAAGAACCCGATGATCCCGGTGAGGGTCGCGCCGGTGACGACATCGATCCGCTCGAGGGGGAGATCCGAGAGGCGCAACTTCTTGTCGACGGCATAGGACTGGATGAACGACAGGCCCCAAGGCGCCAGTGTCGTGCCCAACGTGGCGGTGACGATGACGATGGCATCGGGAGTCGTCGGCAGGGTCGGCACCACCAGTCCTCGGGCGGCGGCGCCCCAGTCGGGATGGGCGAGGATGCCCGAGGCGACGTAGGTGACGAAGATGGCCGACACGGCGATGAGCACGTGCTCGATGCGGTGGAACGAACCGCGCAGCACGAGAGCCGACACACCGACGGCGGCGATCGGCACGCTCACCGCCCGCGGGATCCCGAACAGTTCGCCGCCGGCGGCGATACCGGCGAACTCGGCGCATGTGGTGCCGACGTTGGCGATGATGAGCGCCACCAGTGCGATCCCGGCGGGACCGACCCCGAAACGTTGGCGCACCAGTCCGATGAGTCCCTGGCCGGTGACCACCCCCATGCGGGCCCCGAGTCCGTGGAACACGATGAGCGCCACGGTCGACAGGGCCAGCACCCACAGGAAGGTGTAGCCGTGCTCGGCGCCGAGCACCGAGTAGGTGGTGATCCCGGCCGGATCGTCGTCGGACAGTCCGGCCAGCAGGCCGGGACCGACGACCGCCAACAGGGCACCGAGCGCCAGTCGACGACGGTTCACGACGGTGTGCGGTGGCGGCGCCACCCCTTGGTGCGGTGGAACCGCCGGCCCCGCAGCGGACGTTCGCGATGCAGGTGCGCTTCCCAATGGTGTCTGCGGGGATGGGGAAGCCGGGCCACGATGTCGCGTGCCGTGGTCACCGGCAGGGCCCGCAGCAGTCGTTCTCCGGTGCGGTGGTGTCCGTGCTCGAGGGCCGCGGCGGCTCGTTCGGGCGGTACCGCCGCGAGCACCTGGGAACCCGAGGTGACGTCGAGTCGTTCGACGAGCGCGGCGAGTCCGGCGGCGTCGAGGCGATGCACCGCAGCGCGGGGCGCGGCGAGCTGCGCCAGGTGACCGCGCCGCGAGGTGAGGTGGAGATCGTCCCAGTCGATGAACCGTTCCATCGAACCGTTGCGGTGAACGCCGAAGCGGGCGAGGATCCGACCGACGCCGACATCGACGCCGGCCACCCGCAGTCGGCCGTCGGCGCGGCGGTCGAGAGCGAGGTCGGCCACCCGGGCCACGCGGTGTCCGTCGAGGTCGACGACCTGCGTGTCGAGCACGTCACGACAGAGCAGCAACTCGCCGGCATCGAGTGTGATCGTCCCCCGGTCGGGTTCCATCGACCGGAGTCGGGCATCGGGAGCGAGCGTGATGGCGTCGTCGTCGTAACGGGCGAGATCGCCGAGTTCGAACGATCGAGGTCGCCGATGGCCGACCACGATTCCCGTGACCGAGGGATGCTGCCCACCGCTGTCGAGGGCAGCGATCAGATCGGCGACGCGCCCGACCCTGACCCCCTCGGCATCGACCACCGGTCGGCCGCGCTCGGTAGTGAGCCATCGCACCGGTCGAGTCTGCCCTCGGCCACGTGGTCCTCGGGCGTCGCCGGGGTCGGAACGCGACGAGGGGCCGCTCGGTGAGCGGCCCCTCGACTGCGACTCGAGGCGGTGATCAGACCGTGGTGGCTGCCGCCGCCGGCTCGTCGTCGAGTCCGGAGGACTGACGCTTCGAGAAGGTGATGGCACCCAACACCACGACCAGGGCAGCACCGGCGATCACGTAGCGCACGTTGTTGTCACGCAGTTCGATGATGGCGGGCAGCACCAGCAACGACACCAGGTTCATCACCTTGATGAGCGGGTTGAGGGCCGGGCCGGCGGTGTCCTTGAACGGATCACCCACGGTGTCACCGATGACGGCCGCCTTGTGCGGATCGGAGCCCTTGCCGCCCTCGTTGCCGTCCTCGATGTACTTCTTGGCGTTGTCCCACGCGCCGCCGGCGTTGGACAGGAAGTTCGCCATCAACTGTCCGGTGACGATGGCGGCGGCGAGGAAGGCGCCCAGGGCCAGGTAGCCGATGCCGAAGCCGATGATGATCGGCGTGAGCACGGCCAGCAGGGCCGGGGTGGCCAGCTCGCGCAATGAGGCGCGGGTGCAGATGTCGATGACGGGTCCGTAGTCGGGGCGATCCTCTCCCGTCATGATCCCCGGCTTCTCGCGGAATTGCCGACGGACCTCCTGCACGACCGTGCCGGCCGTGCGCGAGACGGCGCGGATGGCCAGCGAGGAGAACAGGAAGGCCACCGAACCTCCGACGAGCAGGCCGATGAAGGTCTTCGGGTCGGCCACGTTGATCTGCACGAGGCTGGCCAGCGTCCCGCTGAGCTCGGCCTGCAGCCAGGTGGCGACGTCGACGGTGGCCTTGGCGATCGTCTCGGCGTACGAGGCGAACAGGGCCACGGCGGCGATGACGGCCGAACCGATGGCGAAGCCCTTGGTCACGGCCTTGGTGGTGTTGCCCACCGCATCGAGGCCCACCATGATCCGCTGCGGCTCACCGTCGAACTCGCCGGCCATCTCGGCGATGCCCGCCGCGTTGTCGGCCACGGGACCGAAGGTGTCCTCGGCCACGATGATGCCGGTGGTGGCCAGCATGCCGATACCGGTGAGGGCGACCAGATAGAGCGAGAAGGCGATGTTGCCGCCGCCCAGTCCGAGGGCCACACCGATGGCCACGGCGATGGCGATGAGCGCCCACACCGCCGACTCCAGACCCGAGGAGATGCCCTCGAGCACCGTCGTCGCCGGACCCGTGCGGGCGGCCTTGGCGATGTCCTGCACCGGCTTGTCCTCGGTGGAGGTGAAGTACTGCGTGATCTTCGAGGCGGCGAAGCCGAGGACCACACCGGCCACGATGGCGCCGAACAGACGCAGGCCCGGGTTGGACAGCTTCGAGCCCTCCGGGTTGCCCACGTAGAGGAAGGCGATCGCCGCGGCACCGACGATGGCCAGGGCCTGCGCCACGTAGATGCCCCGGTTGATGGCCTTCAGGGCGTTGTTGCCGTCGCTGGGTCGACCCTTCACCACGAAGATGCCGATCATCGAGGCGACCAGACCGATCGCCACCACGGCCAGCGGGAAGATCAGGCCCTTGGCGGCCTGCTCGCCCTCGAGGCCGATGGCCCGGAAGGCCGAGACGCCGAGGATGATCGATGCCACCAGCGTGACGGCGAACGACTCGAACAGGTCCGAGGCCATGCCGGCGCAGTCGCCGACGTTGTCGCCCACGTTGTCGGCGATCGTCGCCGGGTTGCGGGGATCGTCCTCGGGGATGCCGGCTTCGACCTTGCCCACCAGATCGGCGCCGACGTCGGCGGCCTTGGTGAAGATGCCGCCGCCGACGCGCAGGAACAGCGCCAGCAGTGAGCCACCGAAACCGAATCCGACGAGGATCGTCGTGGCCGTGTTCTGGAACAGCATCACGATGACCACGGTGCCGAGCAGTCCGAGACCGGCGGTCAGCAGGCCGGCCACACCACCGGTGCGGAATGCCACCTTGAGGGCGCCGTTGAAGTCGCTGTTGCGAGCGGCGGCGGCGGTGCGCACATTGCCCCGCACCGCCAGCCACATGCCGAAGAAGCCGATGGCGGCGGAGAACAGGGCGCCGACGAGGAAGGCGATGGTGCGGAAG
>VERC01000170.1 GCA_018882825.1 Acidimicrobiia bacterium
GTCTGCGCACTCTGGCACGAGCCCGGTACTTGTACATCGAGACCTCGGAGACCGAGTACTACGAGGGTCAGGTGACCACCGCCGAGTTGCTCTCCATGCTCCCCGACTGGCGCGTGCTCGCCCACTTCACCTTCGATGTGTTGCTCGAGAACCGTCGGTGGCGGCGATCGGGACGTCGTTGAACGACGAGTCCGCGATCACCGGTGCGCCGGAACTCTCCCTCCGCAGGCCCGCCACACCAGTTCCGCCGTACGCGCCGCCCAGTCGCGCGGCGGCCGTCGACCGGCCACGCCATGGGCGTACCACGAACCGGTGAGCATCGTCGTGGCCACGTCGAGATCGGCGTCGGACGCGAGCAGGCCGGAGCCGACGGCACCATCGAGCAGAGCCCTGATCCGCGCCCGTCGGGGTGCGACGATCCGCTGCAGGTAGACCTCGCGCACATCCGGATCGAGTCCGTCACTGAGCATGAGCCCGGCCAGCGGCAGGGCCCCGGCGATGGTGATGCAGTGACGGAAGTTGTCGAGTTCGGCGACGAGGTCGGCGAAGGCGTCGCCGCTCACGGCGGGCGCGGCCGTGTCGGCGAGCCGAGCCACGGCATCGACGATCAGTGCGTCCTTGTCCTGCCAACGCCGGTAGATCGCCGGTCGGGTCGTGCCCGCAGCGGCCGCCACGGCGGCCAGCGAAAAACCGGCGTACCCCTTCGCCCCGAGTTCGACGAGAGCAGCGTCGAGCACGGCGGTCTCGATGGCCCGGCTGCGGGGACGGCCGCGCACGGCAGTGGACTCGACCATGCGTGCGAGTTTACGTGACGGACGCGTATTGCAAAGAGCATGGGTGCTCGCTAAGGTGAATTCCGTTTCTACCACGTAACGAAATGAGGTTCGTATGTCAGCCACCGTCGACGTCGTAGGCGCTCCCAAGCGAGTGCTGATGGTCGCGTCCAATCCGGCCGTGTCGGAGCAGACCGGTTGGCCGATCGGGTTCTGGTGGGCGGAGTTGACACACCCCTTCGTGCAGTTCGTCGAGGCCGGCTACGACGTCACCATCGCAAGCCCCGATGGGGGTGCACTCGAGGGTGACGGATTCTCCGACCCCGGCGACGCGTCGCAGTACTCGGCTGACGACCTCATCTCCCGTGGCTTCATGGCCAGTCCCTCTCACGCTGCGCTCGTCGCCGACACGCCGTCACTTGCGCAGCTCGACACTGCCGAGTTCGATGCGCTGTTCCTCGTGGGTGGTCAAGGCCCGATGTACACCTTCCGGCGCGACCAGCACGTGAAGGACCTCGTGGGACGGTTCCTCGCCGACGGAAGGATCGCGGCCGTCGTGTGCCATGCGACGTGTGTCCTGCTCGACGCCACGATGCCCGACGGGGAGCTCGTCGTGGCCGGTCGTACGTGGACCGGGTTCGCCAATTCCGAGGAGGACGTGGCGGATTCCTTCGTCGGCCGATCGATCCAGCCGTTCCGCATCGAGGACGAGGCTCGGGCGATGACCGGCACCAACTTCATCGTGCAGGGAGCATTCCGTCCCCACGCCATGCGCGACGGGAACCTCATCACCGGCCAGCAGCAGTACTCCGGTGCGGCCGCAGCCCGTCTCGTGATCGAAGCATTGGGGCGGTGAGGACCATGCGTCTCGCCTTCCTCGGCTACGGCAACGTGGGTTCGGCCATCGCCACCGCCGCGGCCCGAGCCGGCCACGATGTCGTGCTGGCCACCAACCCGGATCGCCCCGACGGGGCGGCGGCCGCCATCGCCCGCAATCCGGACCTGGCCGCGGCGACCACGGCGTCGGCCGTCGAGGCGGTGACCACCGCCGATGTGGTCGTACTGGCCGTCCCCTTCGGCTCGCTCGACACCCTCCTGCCAACGCTGGCCGATCGACTGGCCGGCACGATCGTGATCGATGCCACCAATCCGGTGGGGCCGGGGCTCACCCATGGGCTCGGCTCGCAACAGGCGGGCGCGCAACACGTGGCCGCGCTCCTCCCCGACGCCCGGGTGGTGAAGGCGTTCAATGTCTACGGATTCGAGAATCTGTCGACGCCACCGACCGGTCCGGACGGTCTGCGAGCGGTCATGCCGTTCGCCGGAGACGACGCCGACGCGAAGGCCACCGTCGCCGAACTACTCGTGCAGTTCGGGTGGCAGCCGCTCGATGTCGGTCCGCTCGCCGCGGCGGTCGATCTCGAGCACATGACCCTGCTGTGGGTGCGGCTGGTGCGCGCCCTCGGTCATCCGTCCCGGCTGGTGTGGGCCGCTCTGGGCGACGACCGGGCCTGAGCGAGAGGAACGACCATGAACCTGGCGCGCGAGAAGCGCACCGGCTATCTCGAGTTGTTCTTCGATCTCGTCTTCGTCTTCGCCGTCACCCAACTGGTCGGTGTGCTCCATGACGACCACTCGGCCGCCGGTTGGCGCAACACGATCCTGCTGGCGTGGTTGATCTGGTGGGCGTGGTCGCAGTTCGCGTGGGCGGGCAACGCCATCGACCTCGATCGACGGCCCACCCGGGTGGCACTGTTGGCGATCACGGGCGTGACCCTGCTCATGGCCGCCGCCATCCCCGACGCGGCGTCGACCGATGAAGGTCTGCGCTTCGCCCTGCCCTATGCCGTCGTCTGCCTCGGCGGTCTCGCGCTCTACTGGCTCGGCGTGGCCCACGATCCCGGGTACCGCGCCGCCCTGCGTCGCTACGTACCGATCGCCGTCGTACCGCCGTTGGTCGTGCTGCTCGGTGGCTTCGTCGATCCCGGAGTGCGTCCGTGGCTGTGGGGGGCCGCGGTGGTCATCGATCTCCTCTCGGCAATCGCCGCCGGACGCGGTGAGTTCCATGTCTCTCCGGCGCACTTCGCCGAACGCCACGCGCTGATCGTGCTCATCGCCCTCGGCGAATCGATCGTGGCCATCGGCGCCACCATCGCCAGTTCGGCGTTCACCGCGTCGATCGCCGCCATCATGGTCGCTGCGTTCCTCCTGCTCGGCGCCCAGTGGTGGGGCTACTTCGACTGGGTGCAACGCGCGGCCGAGGAACGTCTCGCCGCCGAGGACGACCTACGTCGGCGCGGTCGACTGGCCCGCGACCTGTTCACCTTCGGTCACTTCCCCATCGTGCTCGGCAGTGTGCTGGTGGCCTACGGCATCGAGGAGGCGATGGCCCATCCCACCGCCCGACTCCCGACCGCCGGCTTGTGGGCACTCGGCGCCGGCCTCGCGTTGTTCTCCGCCGGGTTCATCGCCGGCAATCTGCGCGCCACCGGGCGGATCCTGACCGAGCGTCTCGTCGCCCTCCTCGTGATCGTCGTCGTCACCGCCACGCTCGGCCCGTCGGTGAACGCCATCGCGCTCACGGCCACGCTCGCCGTGGCCCTCGTGATCCTGGCGACGATCGAGACCCTGCGCCGGGCACGACCCGTCGACGAGTCGCCGTCGGTCTCGAGGGCAGGGCCGTCGACGACCTGACCGGACGATCACCCGATCGACAGCGATCGGCTCAGGGCCGTGACCGACTGGAGAGGAACGACCAGATCGCCCGACTGGCATCGAGTCCCGGATAGGGCGCACCGACGAGCGCGGCGGCGGCCGCCGAGGCCGGCTGATGACCCATCCATGCATGGCCCGCGCCGGCCACGGTGACGAAACGCACCTCGGCACCGTCCCGACACGGTGTCCAGGTCGAGACGGAGAGATCGGGGTTGCCCGGATCGACGCCGGGAACGGGAGCGGTCGTGCAGCCGTCGGCGGCGGCGAGGGCGACGACGGCATCGCGTGCCGAACGGAAGGGGATGCCGGCGACACCGGTACCGACTCCACCGTCGATCGGGTGGTTGGTGTCGGCCGTTCCGTGGAGATGGAACACCGAGACCGGCGTCGACGGAACACAGCGATCCACGCCGAGACTGCCGGCCTGTACCCCGATGGCGACGATGCGGTCGGAGAGTTCACAGGCCAGTCGGTAGGCCATGATCGCCCCATTGGAGTGACCGGCGGCATAGACGCGAGCGGTGTCGATCGGTTGACGACGCTCGATCTCGTCGAGCAACAGTCGGATGAAGGTGACGTCGTCGACGTCGAGTCGTGCCGCCGCGCCGCAGCAGTAGCCACCGTTCCACGTCTGTGCCCCGGAACCGTTGGGGAGTGCGCCGACACCATCGGGGTAGACGACGATGAACCGGTTCGACTCGGCCAGTCCGTCGAAACCAGAGTTGGTGGCGAACTGCTCGGACGTCCCCAGCCCACCGTGCAGGGCGAGGAGCAGCGGGACGGCACCCCCGGTCGAGACCGACGCCGGGACGTGGAGGCGATAGTGCCGCTGCCGACCGTCGGGCGTGGCGATCAGGCCCTCGGTCGTGGTGCCGAGGGGTGCCACGGCCGGACGCGTGCCGGCATAGGGGTCGTAGGTCTGTCTCACGGGTACCCCCGTCGAGGTCGAGGAGCCGTCACGGGTGGCGTCACTGCTCGATGAACCGCGCGCGCACCCCGCAACGACGACCATCCCGACGGTGACCACGAGCGCGAGAGCCGTCCGAGAGCGTCGACCACCGGGGAGGTTCCGCGCCATCCACTCATGATGGTCGGCATCCCGACGTCCCTGCTCGCACCGGGTGGCACGGGGCCAAGGTGAACACGGTGAGGGCCCGGGCGACTTTGCCGGAACTTTGCCTCCATCTGGGGGACGGGGGGTAACGACCGGAGGATCCTCAGCGGTGACATTGCTGGAACCGCCTCATCACCCATTCGGAGGATCATCATGACCCGTCCCCGCAATGCCGCCGCTGTCTCCTTGGCCGCACTCCTCGCCATCGGAGCCACGACGGCCCTCGCCGCCGGACCGGCGGCCGCCCAGACCGATCGGTCGACCTCCACCAGCACCGTCGACCCATCGCCGGTCGTCCCCGAGCCGGGGCAGCCGACCGATCTCGCCTTGACCCTCCCGGGTCTCGGCGACGTGAATCTCACCTTCGATCCGACCTCCGGCCAGATCGTCACGCTGACCGTGACTCCACTCGAGGGAGTGACCGCCGCCGATCCGGTGCCGGTCCACAACGGCGTGCTGCTGGAGTTCGCGCTCTCCGATGGATCGGTACGCGCCGTGGTGATCGAGATCGACGACGACGGCATCGAGGTCGAGGTCGAGCACATGGGCGACCCCGGCGACCACCGTGGTGACGGGAACAACGACGAGCTCCACAGTGGCCCACCGCCGGTGGCCGAACGGGGTCGGAGTGCGGAGCATCGCAACGACGACAACGAGCACAGCCAAGGACGCCACAACGGCACGTCGACGACCATCGATCGCAGCGGGCCGTCGACCGGGAGCGGCGACGATCGATCCGGCGACCGAGACGACGATACCGACGCCACCGAGAGCGACTCGGGTCGCCGGTCCGGTGACTGATGCGCCGTCGAGCGAGAATCATCACCGTCGCGTTGCTCGCCTTGACGGTGGGTGTCCTCGGCGGCTGCGGGAATGACCCATCCGGTCTGCCGCAGCCGTTCGCCGATGCCGTGAACGCGATGCAGGAGGCCGGCGGGTATTCGTTCTCGGCGACACTCTCCGCAGGCGACAACCTCAACGCGCCCGTGGAC
>VERC01000171.1 GCA_018882825.1 Acidimicrobiia bacterium
GTACCCGGTCGCCGAGCACCGACACGGGCAACGGCGCCAGGAAGGCGGCCGAGTCACCGGGCGCCACCACACAGGTGCGATCGGATCGCCCCACGGCGACCGATGCCGCCCGTTCGGCGGCGAACACACCGTCGGCCACGCCCACGCCCACGGCATCGGCCCATCCCTCCGACCCGAGGGTCGCCGACAGTTCATCGGCGACCAGACGGGCCAGCGCGTCGTCGCCCCCGAACAACCGTGACGGACCGCGAACGGGGAAGGCGAGTCGTCCCGGTGCGGACAACTCGACCCGCGGGGTGAACCGGTCGACCAACGCGACGATCGACGCGAACACGCGGGACTCACGTTCAGGATCCGGATCGAGCACGATGAGTTCGGGACACCGTCGTTGGGCGTCGCGTCGACGCTGGCCGCGCCGCACCCCTTCGATGCGCGCCGCCGGCGACGTGGCCAGCACACGATCGGCGCGCAGCACCGCGGCCGGTTCATCGGGCCGACGTCCGGCTGCGATGATCGACCAGTCGATGCACCGGGCGACGAGCGTGCGCACGGCGCCGAGATCGCCTGCGGCGTTCATCCCGGCAACGACAGTTCGCGGCGCCGTGACCGCGCCGCCCGGCCACGACCGGTGACGTCGACCACCATCGACCGCGACCGGAGATGACCGTCACCGCGACCGGGACCGCTCCATGCCCCGGCGCGCACCGTCATGACCACATCACCCGTCCACGACGCGCCCACGTGGCCCCCGTCGGGATGCACCACCACCACCACTCCACCGCGTTCACGCACCCGCGCCCCGAGACGACGTACCTCGGCCGGGCGCACCGGCAGTCGGGCGTCGACCACGACCACGTCGATGGCCACCACCAGCGCGGCGATCACCTCGACCACCCGATCGCCGTCACCCACCTCGACGAAGGCGCAACGGGCGGGATCGATCCCGGACTCCAGCACACCGACGGGAGCCAGTTCACGCAGACCCACCACCACGCACCACCGGCCCGACGACAGGGCGGCAGCCAGAGCCAGGGCCATCGACGTGGCCCCGATCCCCTCGATGGTCACGGTGCTGCCGCGGGCCAGTCCCCCATCGACCAGTGGGGCCAACGGACCACCCACCTCCAGACGTCGCTCGACCGCCGGAACGAGCGGACGGATCCGCTCGCCCAGGGCACGGGCCAGAGCACGACGATCGGCGACGTCCCCGGGGGGAGCCGGAGCAGGGGGAGGCTGGGACCGGAGGGGAAGAGCCATGGTGCCAGTATCGAACATGTGTTCGATACTGGCAAGGGGTCAGCCGCCGAAACCCTCCGGCTGCACGACCTCGACGCCTTCGCGGTAGTGGATGAACAGCTCCTCGAGCCGTTCCCGCAGACCGGTGGCCGATCCACCGACGGCCAACTTCACCGTGATCACGTTGGTGCCGACCGACACCGATTCGACCCCACCGGCCTCGAACAGGGTGCGGGCCACGAGATCGGCAGGACGCTCGGCCACGATGTCATCGAGCGACCGGTACACCTCGGCCCCCATCCCGGTGAGGGGACGGTTGGTCTCGAACCGCACCACCCCGGGCACGATCGAGGACTTCTCGAGGACGGTGACTGGCTGACCCATGGGGCGACTGTACCCCGCTCAGATCGGCGGTCGGGGCCGAGCCGCGCGACGGGCCGCCGCCCCGATGCGCGCCACCGGCACGGCGAGAGCGATCGAGATCAGGCCCAGAACCACATGCACGATGACGAATCCGGCGTCGTGATCGGCGAGCGCGATCTGCGGAATCCGCACCAGCCACACCACCACGGTCACGAGACCGGCGGTGAGCAGCACCTTGCCACCCCAGTCGCGCACGACACCCCGCCACGCCCGCACCGTCACCGCGAGCACGGCCACCGCCGACGCCAGCAGCACGATCGAGAGAACGGTGGAGAACGTCTTCGACACCGTCGACTCGTCGGAGCGCAACGTGTTCGAGATCCGGTTGCCCCACACGAACACCGACCAGACGACGAAGGCACACAGCACGACACGCTGACGAACGGGCATCGACTCAGCGTAGTGATCCGACCGCAGTCGGCAGATTCCACGAACGGCGATGCTCGTCACACGGTCCGACACGTCGGAGCGCGTCGAGATGAGCCGGTGACGCGTACCCCTTGTTCTCGTCCCATCCGTACTCGGGATGTCGTCGGGCCAGTCCGACCATGAGTGCGTCGCGCGCGCACTTGGCCAGGACGCTCGCCGCCGCCACACCGGCACAGGTGAGGTCGGCCTTGACCAGGGTCACCACCGGCGGCGTCGCCACGATGACGGCGTCGGGTTCGAACAGACCGGTGGTGGCCGGCGGGGTCAACCAGTCGTGGCTCCCGTCGAGGAGCACCACGTCGACGTCGATGGGCAACGCCGCCAGAGCGCGCTGCGCGGCCAGACGCAGCGCGCCGACGATGCCGTGCTCGTCGACCTCGGTCGCACCGGCGTGGCCGACGGCACTGGCCGTCGCCCATCGTTCGATGCGCGGCACCAGATCGCGGCGCGCCGCTGGCCGCAGCAACTTGCTGTCGCGCACACCGGGAAGTGGTCGCCGCACGGCACCGTCGATCACCACCACACCGACGGTGGCCGGACCACCGAGCGCGCCGCGCCCGACCTCATCGATGCACCCGACGCGCTCGTGCCCGGCGCGCAGCAACCGCTTCTCGACTCGCAGGGTCGGGGAAGGGGGACCGGCCACGAGGCGAACGTACCGGCCGTACGGACCCCGAACGCGGAGTGGTGGATCAGCGAACCGGACTCACTCCACCCACGTCTGGGTGAGACGCACCACGCCGGTCTGGAACGGCTGCGCCGGCTGTCCGTCCGGGAGGGTCTGGTTCACGATGTTGCGGACGCTGTTGGCCGCACCGAGCGCCCACTGGGTGTGGGCCAGCCAGATGTAGGGCACCAGTTCGGTCTGGCGCTTCTGGAGATCGGCGTAGGCCTGCTTGCGGACCGCCGGATCGTTCGAGGCTCGGGCCTTGTTCAGCGCGGCGTCGATCTGCGGGTCCTGGAGTCGGGCGATGTTCAGCGCCAGCGGTCCGGTGGCGTTCTTGCCGATCCACCACACGTAGTCACCGTCCGGATCGGACGCGCTGAACTGACGCCACAGGTTGGCCTGGTAGTTGCCGGTCACCGCATCGGAGACGAACTTGCTCTGCTCGCTCGTGGTCGTGTTGACGGTCACGCCACACGCCTCCCACTGCTGCTTGATGAGGGCAGTGGTGTTGGTGTTGGCCGGCACCGGCGTGGTGCCCAACGAGATGGTGATCGGGCCCTTCTCGGCCTTCACCTGATCGAGCAGGGCCTTGCCGGCAGCCTGATCGTTCGTCTTGAACCCGCTGTCGGAGTACCACGGCGAGTCACGCGTGAACTGGCTGTCGGCCAGACGATCGGCCGGCGTCTCGTTGATCACGAGGATCGCCTTCCGATCGGTGCACAACGCCAGACCCTGGCGGACGCGCACGTCGTCCTCCGGGGCCTTCGAGGTGTTGAACATGATCATCGCCTCTTCGGTCTCGGTCGGATCGGCGACGAACTGGATCTTCCCGGACCTGGCCTCGGCCTGGAGCTTGTTGATGGCCGGCCAGTCGGTGGTGTGGATCATCTGCACGTCACCCGACAACAGGGCGTTCACCCGGTTCTGCGGGTCGACGATCGGACGGAACTCCACCGAGTCGAGGTACGGCAACTTGGTGCCGTTGGCATCGGAGCGCCAGTAGTTCGGGTTCTTCGTGCCTGCCCAACGGTTGTCGGGGATCCATTCCTTCTGGATGAACGGACCGGAACCGATCGGCTGCCGCGACGCCGCCGCACCCTCGGCCTTCAACTGGGCCGGAGCGGCGATGAAGCCCACCTGGGTGGTGAAGATCGCCGGCAGCGAGGCCCACGGATCGGTCGTGGTGATGGTGAGCTGCGAGGGCGACACCACGGTGACCGAGGCGATGTTGGCCAGCGCCGCACCGGTCAGGGCGTTGGCCTTGACCGTGTCGATGCTCAACTTCACGGCCGTCGCATCGACCGGCGTGCCGTCGGAGAAGTTCACGTTGGGCCGCAGGTCCACGGTCCACGACTTGAAGTCCGCACTGGGCGTCATGGCCTTGGCCAGGTAGGGCTGGGGCTTGCCGGTGGCGTCGTACGCCGTCAGCGGATCGAACACTGCGTTGCCGATCATGTAGCCCGAGATGGCCCAGCGGTTGCTGGTGGGGTTGAAGCCGTCGGTCTCGGCCTCGATGGCGAACTTGACCGATCCACCCGACTTCGGGTTGCCCGAGGCCTTGATGGTGATGTCGGTGGTGCTCTTCGAGTCGCTGTTCGAACTCGACGAACCGCCACAGGCGGCGGCGATGAGTCCGAAGGCCATCGCCACGGCGACGATCGGAGCCCAACGACGAACACCTCGTCGACGGGCCACGGGCGTCTCCGTGATGTCGTAACTGTCCCTTGCCATGCCGGGTGCCCTCCTCTGCGCCGGATCCGGAATCCGGCGCTGCTCTCCCTGGTGGTGCGGAGACCTTAGAGGTGAATCCGGTCACATGCGAGTAGACGCCGTCAGATCTCCTCGGCCGCGTCCCCGACCAGACCGATCCGCCACAGGGGTCGGGGGCCGATCCCCTTCAGTTCGTGCACACCGAGCGCCATGAAGTCGAAACCGCCGACGGCACCGACCGCGTCGTGGAGCGCGCCGGAGACGACCACCGAACCGGGTTGTGCCTGGCGGGCGATCCGGCTGGCCGTGTTCACCACCGACCCGTAGACGTCGCCCTCCCGCTCGAGCACGGGCCCGAAGTCCAGTCCGACCCTGACGTCCGAGAGCTCATCGTCCTCCCGGTACCGCCGGGCCAACTCGAGGGCGGAACGGCACCCGGCGGTGGGGTCGTCATTGACGAAGAGGACCTCGTCCCCGATCGTCTTCACCACGCGACCGGCGAAGGACCCCACGACGTCGTAGGCGATCGATTCGAACCGGCCGACCACGATGGCCAGTGACTCCGTCGACAGCGAACGGGTGCGGGCGGTGAACCCCACCAGATCGGCAAAGCCGATGACCGAGACGACCTCGTCGTCGGGACCCTGCGCTCGCACCAGCCGGCGACGTGCCTCCTCCACCAACCGTCGACGCCACACCAGCGCCAGCACATCGGGAACGACGGCCGCGGCCTCGGCGGCCATGGTGGCGATCTCGGCCTCCCCCACCGAGTCCGCCGGACCGGCGTCTCGCAACCACACGTCGACCTGCGTGGCGGCGATGCGCTCGAGTGACGATCCGATCACCCGGGCGAACTGGCGAGCGATGTCGGGTTCGATGGAGCCATCGGCGATGAGCGCCACCACGGTGGACAACATCTCGAGATCCTCAGCGGTGAACAACTGCTCACCGGGACGGGGATCAGGGAATCCGAGCGCCCGCCAGAAATCGCGCAGTTCGGCCACCGACAGACCGGAGAGATCGGCGAGGTCCTCCAATCGGTAGCGCGC
>VERC01000172.1 GCA_018882825.1 Acidimicrobiia bacterium
CCGGCCCCGGGTCAGCACCGAGCGACCCAACTGTCGGCCACTGGCCATGAGGTCGATCCACGCCACCGAGTAGTCGTAACGGTGATCGCCCGAGCGCATGAGTTCGCACACCTCGTCGAGGTCCGCGGCCCGGTCGGTGTCCACCAGCAACCGACTCGACCCGATGCGGGGGCAGTGGAACGTGGCATCGAGGATCACCCCGGTCAGTCCCATCCCGCCGGCGGTGGCCCAGAACAGCTCCGGATCGCGATCCGGGCCGACTTCCACCACCGAACCGTCGGCCAGTTGCAGGCGAAGTGACTCGACGTGATCGCACCACGACCCCTTGAGGTGGTGGTTCTTGCCGTGGATGTCGGCGGCGATCGCTCCCCCGACGGTGACGTATCGCGTCCCCGGGGTGACGGGCACGAACAGGCCCTGGGGGACGAGTGCGTGCAACAGGCGGTCGATGCTGGCGCCGGCCTCGGCCGTGACCAGCACGGTGTCGTCGGTGGGGGTGGCCTCGTGGATGGTGAAGGCGGCGACATCGGTCGTCTCGACGATCGTGCCGCCGGCGTTCTGGGCGGCATCGCCGTAACTGCGGCCGAGACCGCGGGCCAGCAGGCCGCGCTCGAAGGCGGTGGGGAGGGCGCGCCGCAACTCGGTGGCCGAGGTGGGGCGGCGCACGTCGGCCCCGGTGGGTGCAGTGCGGCCCCAGCCGTGACGCTCGGTCAGTCTCGGGACGGCCCGGACCGCCGCCGGTTCAGGTGGCGTAGACGGCACAGCCGTAGATGATGGCCCACATCGCTCCCGAGATGAGCAGCGTGGTGTCGGACAGCACGAGGGTCTCGGGTTCGGAGCCCCGACCCTGTTGGAGCAGGAGGGCGTAGCGGAGGATGGCGATGGCGAAGGGGACGATCGAGAGTTCGAACCACACCGCACCCGGGGGCGACTCGTCGGCCGAGGCGAAGGCCCACAGGCAGTAGGTGACGAGCACGCCGGTGGAGAACACCGCTCGCAGATAGGTGAGGAACTCGGGGGAGTAGGTGGCGAGCACCGGGCGGACGCGGGTGGCGTCGTCGCCGAGTTCGTTGAGCTCTCCCGCTCGTTTGCCGGCCACCATGAACAGGGCTCCGAAACTGGTGACGATGAAGAACCACTCGGAGATCGGGAGGTCGGTGGCCGTGGCGCCACCGATGGCCCGCAGCACGAAGCCGGCCGCCACCGACACGATGTCGAGGATCGGCTGGCGCTTGAGCCACAGGGTGTACAGGGTCGTGTTGACGAGGTAGGCGACGATGGTGAGACCGAAGTCCCGCCGAAGGGCGAAGGCCCCGGACACCGACACCACGAAGAGCACGGCGGCGAGCGCCCACGCCAGACGCACGGGCACCACGCCGGCAGCGATGGGACGGTTCCGCTTGGTCGGGTGCCGTCGGTCGGACTCCACGTCGAGCGCGTCGTTGACGAGGTAGGTGGCACTCGACGCGCCGCAGAAGCACACGAAGGCGAGCAACGAGCGAACGACGTAGTCGCTGGAGTCGAAGATCCCGGCCGCCACCGGGGCGGCGAACACGAGGACGTTCTTGATCCATTGGCGTGGCCGCAGGGCGCGCACGATCCCCATCGGCAACGACATGGTGGCGGTGGACGACGTCATCGGTCGTTCATCGACCGGCGGTCAACCGGCGGGGAGTCGGCGCCACAGAGGACGCGGCAGATGGCGGAGCAGTCCGAACACGTAGCGCAGGATCGGGGGTGCCCAGATGACGTCGTGACCGCGCTGCAGTCCGTCGATGACCGTGCCGGCGATCACGTCGGGCGTGGTGGCGAACGGCGCCGGCTTCATCCCCTCGGTCATGCGGGTGTGCACGAATCCGGGGCGCACGACGACGCAGCGCACGCCGGTGCCGACCAGTGCGTCACCCAGACCGAGGGCGAAGGCGTCCATGCCCGCCTTGGTCGAGCCGTAGACGAAGTTGTCGGCCCGGGTGCGGACTCCGGCCACCGAGCCGATGACCAGGATCGTGCCATGGCCCTGGTGTCGGAGACGAGCGGCGGCCGCCAGGCCCGTCGACACGGCCCCGACGTAGTTGGTGCGGGCCGCATCGGCCGCGGCCACCGGATCGGCATCGAAGGTGGCCTGATCGCCGAGCACGCCGAAGGCGAGGATCACCATGTCGATGTCGCCCAGCATCCGTGCGGCGCGGTCGAGCACGTCGGCATGGGTCGACGGTTCACGCGCGTCGAAGACGATCGCCTCGGTCTCGGCGCCGGCCGACCGCAGTCGTTCGACCGTTCCTGTCGCCCCCTCCGGATCGCGGACTCCGAGCACGACGCGTCGACAGCGCGAGGCCACCAGTCGATCGACGATGGCCAGGGCGATCTCGGAGTTGCCCCCGAGCACCAGTACCGATTGCACCGCACCGAGCGCGTCGCGCATGGGGGACCTTCTCCGTTCACGTTCGGATCGACGACCGATGCTAGATGCTGGTCCGGTCGAGCCCGGGCCGGTCCTCCGTAGACTCCGCCCATGCCGCCGTTCCGCCTCGTCTCCGAGTTCCAGCCGGCGGGAGATCAGCCCAAGGCCATCGCCGAACTCACCGAGAGCATCGGGTCGGGCAACCGTTTCCAGACCCTGTTGGGCATCACCGGTTCGGGCAAGAGCGCCACCATCGCATGGACGATCGAGCAGTTGCAGCGGCCCACGCTGGTGATGGCGCCCAACAAGTCGTTGGCCGCCCAGTTGGCCAACGAGTTCCGGGAGTTCTTCCCCGAGAACCGGGTCGAGTACTTCGTCTCCTACTACGACTACTACCAGCCCGAGGCCTACATGCCGGCCTCGGACACCTACATCGAGAAGGACTCGTCGGTGAACGACGAGATCGACCGTCTTCGTCATGCCGCCACCTCGGCCCTGCTGACGCGTCGCGACACCATCGTGGTGGCGTCGGTCTCGTGCATCTACGGCCTCGGTTCCCCACACGAGTACCGGCAGCAGTTGCTCGTCGTCCGCCCTGGTGAGACGCATGATCAGCGGTCGATCCTCGCTCGACTGGTCGACATGCAGTACGAGCGGAACGACATGAACCTGCTGAGGGGGAAGTTCCGCGTGCGAGGCGACACGATCGAGGTGCATCCCGCCTACGACGAACGTGCGGTGCGCATCGAACTCTTCGGTGACGAGGTGGAGCGCATCATCGTCGTCGACACGGTGACGGGCGAGAAGATCACCGAACTCGAAGAGCTCATCGTGTTCCCGGCGACGCACTACGCCGCATCGGACGAACGCATGCGCGAGGCGATGCAGCGAATCGAGGTCGAACTGCAGGAACGACTCGCCTTGTTCGAGTCGGAGGGGAAGTTGCTGGAGGCGCAGCGCCTGCGCATGCGCACGCAGTACGACCTGGAGATGATGGCCGAACTGGGCTTCTGCAACGGGATCGAGAACTACTCGGCCCACATCGACGGACGTGCGCCGGGCGAAGCGCCGTTCACACTGCTGGACTACTTCCCCGACGACTTCCTCGTCGTCCTCGACGAGAGCCACCAGGCCGTCCCCCAGATCCGGGGCCAGTACGCCGGTGATCGTTCGCGCAAGGACACCCTCATCGAACACGGCTTCCGGCTCCCGTCCGCCGCCGACAACCGCCCTCTCACCTTCGACGAGTTCCTCGGGCGTGTGGGCCAGATCGTGTTCCTCTCGGCCACACCGGGCCCGTTCGAACTCGAGCGGTCACCCGTGGTGGTCGAGCAGGTCGTCCGGCCGACCGGACTGGTCGACCCGGAGATCGTGGTGAAGCCGACCAAGGGCCAGATCGACGACCTGATCGAGCAGATCGATCGCACCGTCACGAAGGGCGATCGGGTGCTGGTGACCACGCTCACCAAGAAGATGGCCGAGGACCTGACCGAGTACCTCCTCGAACTGGGAGTGCGGGTTCGCTACCTGCACAGCGAGGTCGACACCATCGAACGGATCGAGATCCTGCGCGATCTCCGTCTGGGCGAGTTCGACGTGCTGGTCGGCATCAACCTCCTACGGGAGGGGCTCGACCTGCCCGAGGTCTCGTTGGTGGCGATCCTCGACGCCGACAAGGAGGGATTCCTCCGCTCGGAGACCTCCTTGGTCCAGACCATCGGACGTGCCGCCCGCAACGTCGAGGGCCAGGTGATCATGTACGCCGACTCGATCACCGATTCGATGCAGCGGGCGATCTCGGAGACGAATCGCCGACGGGGTCTGCAGGAGGCCTACAACGCCGAGCACGGGATCGACCCCCAGACCATCCGCAAGGCGGTCACCGACATCCTCGCCCAGCTCAGGGGGAGCGAGGGTGCTCCCGTTCCCGGTCGCGACCGCCGGTCGACATCGCGCGACCGCGTGCACCGGGACTTCGCTGCGCTCCCGTCGGACGAACTCGGCCGGCTGGTCCAGACCCTCGAGGAGGAGATGCGCGAGGCGGCCGCCGATCTGCGCTTCGAGTACGCCGCTCGCCTCCGGGACGAGATCAAGGAGTTGCGGCGCGAACTGCGCGAGGTCGGTTGACCGTCGGGCGCGATGCGGTCCGATGCTGATCTTGTGTGGAACGATTCCCCCGTTCGCAGGATCCGAGGTGTCCCGGCCGTCCTCTCGCTCCTGACCGTGTCGTTGGCCCTCACCGTCGTCGGTCCCGCCGGGCCCTCGGGCGCGGCCGAGGTCGATCTCGACTCGGCCCCGTTGGTCCTCGACCACTCGAACCACACCAACGTCCCCCCGACGACACCCGATTGCAGCGGTTCCGGTGCCTGCGTCGGGAAGTCGGTCGGCGACATGGTCCGATGCGACGGTGTGGCCACGGTCGGAGGAGTCGGTGCGACCCGCGTTCACCGGCTGACGACCACGGGTGGCGCCTCGGGCGGCGCGCCGACCGCCCGGTCGTATGCTGCCGCCCGTGGAGAGACTGGTCGTCCGTGGTGCCCGCGAGCACAACCTCCGCAATCTCTCCCTCGACCTCCCCCGGGACCGACTGATCGTCTTCACCGGATTGTCGGGCTCGGGCAAGTCGTCACTCGCCTTCGACACGATCTACGCCGAGGGTCAGCGCCGGTACGTCGAATCGCTGTCGGCCTACGCCCGTCAGTTCCTCGGGCAGATGGACAAGCCCGATGTCGACTTCATCGAGGGCCTGTCCCCGGCCATCTCCATCGACCAGAAGTCGGCCTCGCGGAATCCGCGGTCCACGGTGGGGACCATCACCGAGGTGTACGACTACCTCCGTCTGCTCTATGCCCGGATCGGCGTGCCCCACTGTCCGGAGGACGGCTCCGTCATCACCCGGCAGACGCCCCAGCAGATCGTCGACCGGGTCCTGGAACTCCCCGAGGGCACCCGCTTCCAGGTGTTGGCGCCGGTGGTGCGCGGCCGGAAGGGTACCTACGACACGTTGCTGTCGGACCTCGCCTCACAGGGATTCGCCCGGGCCGTCATCGACGGTGAGCTGCACGAATTGACCGATCAGGTCGAGTTGGCCCGCTACGAACAGCACACCATC
>VERC01000173.1 GCA_018882825.1 Acidimicrobiia bacterium
AAGAAGTTGGGGTTGCTCGACGCCAACGACGGATGGCTGCGCAAGCGGTTCGACACGCTCGGCGTCCTGCAGTTCGAGGACTGGGCCGACACCAGCGACGAGTACGAACTGCTCGACGCGGTGGCCGCCGACCGCGCCGCCAACTGAGCCGGGGCTCGCCTCAACCAGGTGGTTCGTCCGGCGCCAGTGCGTCGTCGGACGGGACCGACGCCGGGTGAGGGGCCAGCCACACCAGGAACGCGCCCCACACCAGCAGGAGCCATCCGGCGCCGAACAACAGTCCACCGAGCACATCGGTGATCCAGTGCTTGGCCAGGAACAGGCGACTGGGTCCCTGGGCGACGCCGATCATCCCCACGATCCACGCCGAGATCGTCGACCAGGGGCGGGGCAGCACGAACCACAGCGTGATGGCGATGGCCACGATCCCGGCCATACCGGCAGTTGTGTGACCGGAGGGGAACGACGGGAACATCGACGAGGTCTGGCCGGGGTACAGGATGAACCACGGCGGTCGCGGTCGCTCGACGAGCCGCTTGGTGAGGTTGGAGAGCACGTGACCGCCCATCGCCGACACGAACACGAACACCGCCCAGCGCCATCGACGGGCCACGAGCAGCGCGGCCACGGCGAACAACTCGATGGGGACGACGTGCTCACCGGCGCCGATCCACGACACGAATGAGGAGATCGACCGCACCACACCGGGCGAGTCGGAGCGATCGTGGAACCAGGTGTTGATGGAGAGATCCCGGGCGTTCGCCGCGTCGATCCCGCTCCGGATCCACAAGGCCAACACGACGCCCGCCACCAGCAGTGCTGGACCGGCGACGAGGAATCGCCGACCGACATCCGTGGACGGCAGGGCACGGAACCGCCCTTTCACCGTCGTCACCTCAGGACTTCACCTTCACCGTGAGTTCCGGCTGCTCCGCGGCCCACACACCCCAGTAGGCGTCGTAGCCCGCGTCCCCGGCCACGTAGGTGCGCAGGAAGGCCACGGTGAGGATGTTGATGAGCTCGAGGCCCCGGGCGTAGTCGAGGAACTCCGGCCCACAGCCCTCCTTGGCCTGGGTCTGGACGGTGGTGATGACGAAGGCCGGCGCATCGGGCAACTTGGGGATCTGTTCGAGATAGGTGCAGACGTCGGTGAACGTCTGGTGCGCCGCACCGGTGATCTCGGCCAGCACCACCGGTGGACCGGTGATGGCCTCGAAGGCGACCATCGCGTTGGTGTTCGTCGGCGTGGTGATGTCCTTGGTGCCGGCGATGAGCATCGTCGGGACCTTGTCGGCCGCCAACTCCGCAGGGGTGAGGCGCAGGGTGTAGGGAGCCTGGGCCACGATCGCCTTCACCCGGGAATCGGGCTTCACCGCTCCGAGCGGGGTCGAGTGCCCGGCCACCGTCGCGATGGAGGTGTAACCGCCGTAACTGTGGCCGACGACGCCGATGCGGCCGGCATCGATGCGACCCGAGAAGAAGTCGCCGCTCGAGTTCGTCCGGGCCAGCATGTCGTCGATCAACCGCGACACGTCGGCGGGCCGGTTCAGGTCGTTCTGATCGGGCGCCACCGAAGTGTTGGTGGCGCGATCGATCGCCGTGTCGCCGGTGTGATTGGCGGCGATGACGACGAAGCCCTGCGCCGCGAGTTCCTCGGTGAGGAACGACGCGATGAACTTCTGACCACCGCTGCCGTGCGAGTAGACGATGAGCGGATAGGGGGCACCAGTGGCGATGGAGATGTCGGCGATGGCCACCTTCGAATCGATGTAGGCCGTTGGCAGGAGCGCGTAGCGCGCCGGCTTGCCGGTCACGCCCTTGGCCGCTGGGTACCACACGTCGACGGACAGATCCCTGACGCCGGCCGGATCCTTGACGGTCAACTGCCGGAAGCCGACACCGAACGCCGACTCGGACGCCGGCGGGATCGTGGGCGTGGGCGTCGTGCTCGATGAACTCCCCGCCGACCCGCAGGCCACGGCGACCACCGACAGCAGGGCCGCAACGGCGACGATCCGAAGGGCGCGGACGGGACGAGTGCTCACTGGGCCACCTTTGCGGTGTGGGGTCGGCGGCACGGCACCGCCCGATCGTTGGAGGTCAGGCGATGAAGATGGGATTGATGGGAGAGCCGGTGGCGCCGGTCACCTTGAGCGGTGCCACGGCGATGACGCCCTCGTGACTGCCGTCGGCCGCTGCGGCCCGCAGATCGAGGTGCTCGAGCATGTAGATGCCCGCCTGCACCAACAGGATCTTGTGCACGATGAGGAAGTCGTTGTTGTCGAAGGGGATGACCTCGACCGCTGCGTTGTCGGAGCCGACGGCGGTGACGTCCATCGAGGCCAACCACTCGGCCGCGTCGGAGCCGATGCCGGCCTGAGCGAAGCCCTCGGGTTCGCCCTTGGCGTTGTTGTCCCACCACATGTCGAGATGACCGGTGCGGATCAGCACGACGTCACCGGCTCGCACCTCGGTGCCCTGCGCCGCCGCGCAGGCCTGCAGGTCGGCGGCGGTCAGCATCGTGCCCGGTGTCAGCCAACCATCAGCACCCATGTGGGCGACCATGTCGAGCAGCACACCGCGGGCCGCGAACCCACCGACCTTCTCGATACCGAGCTTCGCCGCACCGCCGAGCGCACGCATCTCACCGAAGGGCACGCCGTTGTAGTGCTTGTGGTCCTCGTAGACATGGATGAGCGCATCCATGTGCGAAGTGGTGTGCGAGGCCATGACCAGCACGTCCTCGTGGGCACCGGTGCCCGGCTGGGCGCCGTAACTGGCGTACATGCCGTCGTCGGTGCCGTCCTGCAGGGTGAGGCGCATGGGCACGCCGCGGTAGTCGAGCAGAGGGACACCATGTCCCTGGATGGGGATGCCGAGGCTGTAGACCCGACCCGTCGTGATCGACGCGGCCGCCGCCTTGATCACCTCGGGAGTCAGGTGATTGAGCGCCCCGCGCTCGTCCTCCGCGCCCCAGCGTCCCCAGTTGTTCGTTGCCATCGTTCCCCCCGGTGTCGTGTGAGCACCGGAACGGTACAACGACCGGGCCGCGGCCGCAGCCGGGTCAGGCCAGGGCCGGGAGGATCTCGTTGCGCAGCAGGTCGACCTGCTTCCACCCGAGCTCGATGGGCATGCCTCCGCACAACGGGTGCATCGAGAACATGGCGAAGTCACCGGCCGCCTTGGCCTCCTCCACCGCCTCGGCCGGCGAGACGATCTGGTAGAGACCCTCGGCCCGCAGTTCGTCGACCGTCGATGCGTAGGAGTGGGCCGACGACCGGATGTCGGAGGTCTGCCACGAGTGATAGGTGACGGCCTCGTGGAGCAGGTGCGGACCCATCTGCTCCCACCCACCGTCGACGTCCTCGGCGAAGAAGGTGTGGTGGAAGGTCTCGGGCGGGGCCATGGCGAAGCCCTGGGTGCCGTACTCGGCGCACTTCTCGTAGTAGTAAGCCTCGACCTCGGGCACCGGCGCCGCCCACATGACGGGCAGACCGAAGCGCGCCGCCCGACGGGCGGCCGGCTTCGACGTGCCCCCGAGCAGGAACGGCGGATGCGGTTGGGTGAACGAAAGGGGTGTCACCTTCACGGTGGTGCCCCGATACTCGAACGGCTCACCGGTCCACGCCTTGAGCATCACATCGACGCACTCGTCCATGATCTTGCCCCGGTCCTCCCACGACTTGCCGTGGGCGGCGTACTCGGAGGGGCGGTAGCCGATTCCGCCGATGACCGTGAGTCGCCCCTTCGACATGAGGTCGATGACGGCGATGTCCTCGGCGATGCGCAACGGATCGTGCAGCGGCACCAAGAGCGCCGAGATGGAGACCGAGACGTTCTTGGTGCGGCTGAGGATGGCGGCGGCCATGGTCAGCGGCGAGGAACTCCAGCCGTTGTCGGCGCCATGATGCTCCTCGAGCGACACGAACCCGCCGCCGAGTTCGTCGAGCACCTGCACCATGTCGAGCATGGCGTTGTAACGATCTGCCATCTCGTTGGGCTCCAGCCCGGGCTGGATGCAGTTGAAGCGCATCATCGTCATGACCATGGCGGCGTTCCTTCTCTGATCTGATTCCGATCCGGTCGGATCGGTACCGACGTGTTCCCGGCGGGCCGACAGTCTGCCCGAGGACGCGCGTCCCGCGCGCCGACGGTCAGGAGCGCTCGGCGGCCGCCAGTATCTCGATGGCCTGCTGGACCCGCTCGGCGTGCTTGGTCTCCTCCCGGCCGTTGCGCAGGAGGAGGGCGATGACCTCGGGATCGGTCTCGGCCTCGGCCCAGCGCTGGTAGCCGACATCGCCGGCCCGCTCCCCCTCGACGATCGCCGGCAGGGCCGATGCGTCGATGGAGTCGGGCAGGTCGATGGTGAACTTCTCGAGCACCTCGGGAGGGGGCACGTACTCGCGGCCGGTCTTGAGAGTCAGGACCTTCATGATCCGACGGGCGTGACCGACCTCCTCGCGTCCGTTGCGACGCAGCAGTTCGGCGGCCTCCTCGTTGCCCAGGCGGTCGGCGAGGGCGCCGTAGAGCACGTCACCACTGTTCTCGACGCGGATGAGCAGTTCGGCCGTCTCCAGATCGAGCTCGGTCGCCTGCCCGATCTTCATGGTCGCTTCGAAGAAATCCATGTCCGTTCCCTCCGGCCGTTCAGCGCAGGACCTTGGAGGCCCTGGCCGCCTCGATGAGGTGCTCCATGTCGTCGGCCAGGATGGCGTTGGCCGCCACCGCCGCCTTGGCCGAGTCGGCGAACTTGGTGACGAACCCGTCGTGGGTGCCGTAGCGGGCCGTGAGTACGTCGTTGGTCAGCGGCACGGTGCCACCGAACAGCGAGCACAGAGCCTGACCCTTCTGGCCGAGTCCGGTGAGCACGGCGATCGGTACGTCGACGTGCGGCGTTCGGATGCCGCCCTTGGCGATGCCCAGATCGTCGACCTCGTACCCGTTACCGGTGGCGTCGAGCTTCAACTGCGGTTGCGAGGACGGCACCACGCCGTCGACGACCCAGGCGTTGAAGTTGCGCAGAGCGGTGCGCAACACATAGGTGTGGGGACCCGTGTTGATGCCCGCCGCGCAGGTGATGAGGTTGTTGTAGACGCCATTCGGCGGGTTCAGTTGTGACGCGTAGTAGACCATGTCGTTCCTGCCGTCGCCGGTGTCGAAACCACCACCACCGAGGTTGTAGTAGTCGGCATGCGCGGTACCCGCCGCTTCCCACGCCCGGAACGTGTCGGTGTCGGGCTGACGGGCCTTGCTGTAGCCGCGGGCGCCGGCGACATCGGTCTCGGCACTGAACACGAGCACCGGTCGCCCGAGGTCGGCACGGATCTGCGTGCCCAGCGGCGGGGCCACGGCCGGCAGCGGATCGGAGGACAACGGCGCCGCCGAACCACTGCGACTGTGGATGAAGTAGCCGTCGAAGACCTGATCGTTCATGGCGATCGCGTTCACGTACGTCGTGAGTCAACTGGCCGACTGCGATTCGCCGATGGCCACC
>VERC01000174.1 GCA_018882825.1 Acidimicrobiia bacterium
CATGTCGAGATCGGGGAACATCAGGCCGCAGTCGACGAGCATGATCGAGCCGTCGACCTCGACCGCAGCGCAGTTGCGCCCGATCTCGCCCAGTCCCCCGAGGAAGGTGATGGTGACGGGAGGGGCGTTCACGCGTGGAGCCGGGCGTACACGTCGCGGGCCCGCTGCTCGAGATCGTCGGGGCCGTAGCCCATCGGCGGACGACAGGGTCCGGCGGGGCGACCGAGCGAGCGCAGCATCGCCTTGGTCGGTACCGGGTTGGGTGCGGCATCGCCGGTCTCGAACTCGAAGCTCTCGGCCATGCGAGCGTTCAGTCGACGGGCCTCGGCCAGGTCGCCGCGTTCGACGGCGCGCACCATCTCCACCATCTGTGGCGCACACCAGTGCGTGGCCACACCGATCACGCCGACGGCGCCCACGGCCAACAGCGGCAGCGTGAGCGCATCGTCGCCGCTGAACACCTCGAAACCCTCGGGGGCCTCGGCGATGATGCGGGCGGTGGCGCCCGGATCGCCGGCCGCGTCCTTCAGTCCGACCACGTTGGGCACCTCACGGGCGAGACGCGACAGCAACTCGCTGCCGATCTTGCGGCCGGTGCGCACGGGGATGTCGTAGATCACCACCGGCAGCGGCGTGGCGGCGCACACGTGACGGAAGTGCGCCTCGATCCCGGCCTGGGAGGGCCGGTTGTAATAGGGCGTCACGATGAGCACACCGTCCATGCCCGCGTCGGCCGCGCACGACGTCAACTCGGCGGCGTGCCGAGTGTCGTTGGTACCCGAGCCGGCGATGAGGGGCACGTCGACCGCGGCGCGCACCGTTCGCCACACGTCGATCTGCTCCGGGTCGGTCAGGCACGCCGCCTCGCCGGTGGTGCCGGTGACGACCAGTGCCTCGTTGCCCTGCTCGACCAGCCAGCGGGCCAGTTCCGCGGCACCGTCGTGGTCGACCTCACCGTCATCGGTGAAGGGTGTGACCATGGCGGTGATCACCGTTCCGAACCGTGCCATCGCGCCACCGTACCAGCGGGTCCGGGACCGTCCCGGTCGATTCGACGCGCCGTCGATCAGGCGAGCGACGCGACCTCACCCTGCGCGAGGGCGAAGGTCTCGTACTCCTCCTCGGTGTCGGGCATGTGCTCGAAGTCGATCACACCGATCTCGGTGAACCGTTCGCGCAACCAGCCGTCACCGGCGTCGAGCAGACCCAACTTCTTGCAGTTGGGGACGATCTTGGCGAACAACATCTGCTGGAACAGCTGCTGGCCCGGATCCTGCATGATCACGGTGACGGCCTCCTTCACCGGAACACCCATGCGGTCCCACACCTCCTGCTGGAGGAGCCGATCGCGCATGCGCACGGCGGCCTCGAAGGCGAACTCCTGGCGCTCGCGCAGTTCCGCCTGCGTGAGGTCCTGGTAGTACTCCTTCAACGAGAGCACACCGAAGGCCACGTGACGGGCCTCGTCGCTCATGACGTAGCGCAGGAGTTGTTTGAGCAGCGGCTCGGTCGTCATCTGGTGCATGAAGCCGAAGGCGGCCAACGCCAGACCCTCGACCATGATCTGCATGCCGAGATAGGTCATGTCCCACCGGCTGTCACCGACGATGTCGTCGAGGAGCATCTGCAGGTGGGCGTTGATCGGGTAATGGCCCGACAACTTCGTGTTCAGGTACTTGGCGAACACCTCGACATGTCGGGCCTCGTCCATCACCTGCGTGGCGGCGTAGTACTTGGCGTCGATCCACGGCACCGTCTCGACGATCTTGGCCGTGCACACCAGCGCACCCTGTTCACCATGCATGAACTGGCTGAGCGTCCAGTTCTGCGACTGGACCCCGAGTTCCGTCCACTCCTTGTCGCCCCACTTCTCGAACAGCGTGCCGGCCACATCGAGCCCGGCACCGCGGTTGTTGGCCGCCATGTTGGCCACCACCACGGCCTCCTGGTCGACCTCGATCGACCAGTCGAGGTCGGTCTCGCCGTTCCACTGCGAGGTCTTTGCCTTCTCGTACAGACGCTCCAGGGCCGGACGCTGGCCCTTGCCGTAGTCCCAGGTGAAGATGGCGTCGGCGTTGTCGGCGACGGCGCGCACGGTGGCGTCGACATCGGTGTTGGAGATCATGAGGATCTGCTCGATGTCGTTGACCTCGGTACGTCCGATGATGCGGTCGGTGTCGGTCATGGCTGGCTCCGTTTCACTGGATGGGGGACGGGGGGACAAGGAAGGACTCGGCGAACCGGCGGGAGATGGCCGGATCGGTGAGGTCGACGACGGGAGCCGGTGACCGGAGGTGATCGGTCACCACCCGAGCGCACCACTCGCCGGCCCACGCCGCGGTCAACGGATCGGTGAAGCCGCAGAAGTGGTCGAGACCGAACTGCGCGGCTCGCTCGAGGAGGGGCTCGAGCCGCATGGGCGAGATGAGCGTGGCGAAGGTGTCGGGCGCGTCGGCCAGCAATTGCTGCACCACCGCGTCGTCGGCCAACCACACCACCGCCACGTTCACGGTGATGGCGGCCGCCTCGATCAACGACCGCGCGTCGACGATACGACGGGCACACTCGTCGAAGATGAGATCGACGCCTCGATCGAGCGTGACGTCGAGCAACTCGGCGCGGCCACCCGGGTACCAGCGGTAGACGGTGGCGCGACCGCATCCGGCGGCGGCGGCGATGTCGTCGACGCTGGTGGCATGGAGACCCTGTGACGCGATCAACGACGCGGCGGCCTCGACGATCCGCTCGGCCACGGGGGCCGGGGCCTCGAGGGCGGGCTGGGCGGAGACGACGGTCACAGGTGAGACACTACCGGCCCGTTTGTCTCATTCCACCGCGTCGGCCGCCCGCTGCCGGGCCACCCGCCGCAGCAGGAGCGGATAGACGATCACGGTCAGGGCGGTGAAGGCGAACCACTGGAAGGCGTACCCGAGATGGGGTCCTTCGGACAGTTCGGGCAGGTCGAGCATCGCCGGCAGGGTCCCACTGGGCGGGTCCTGGGCCACCAGCTGCACGTAGCCCGGCAGCGTGCGCTCGTCGATCTGCTGGGCCAGCCGGCCGACGTCGAGGCGGGCCAGTTCGCGCAGGACGCCGGTGGACGGATCCTTGGGCGACGACACCAGGGCATTGGTGGATCGCTCCTGGGACGACCGCACGATGCCCTGCACCGCCACCGTCCCCGCCGGCGGAGCGAAGTCGTCCCACGAACCCGACGACGTGTAGGAGAACGGGATCCACCCGCGCAGCACGACCACTGCGGTGCCGTCCGACTGCACCAGTGGGGTCACCACCCAGTAGCCCGGCACGGAGTTGAACGTGCGGTTCATGACCAGCACCTGCTCATCGACACGGTACGTGCCCACGACCACCACGGGTCGGTACTCGGCCGCAGCCACCTGCTCGGGAGTCGACGCCGCGCCGTCGGGCAGCACGGTGGCGATCGGGCGAGCCGGTTCGACCATGGCCGTCTCGATGCGCGTGTTGGACGCCCGCTTCTCGTCGAGTCGCGCCAGTTGCCAGATCCCGAGGTTGATCATGGTGATGCACACCACGAGGACGAACAGGTGCGACAGGATCCAGCGCGGCTTCAGCAGGAACCGGTACACACCGTCGAGGCTAGGCCTGCCTCCGGCGGGTCCGGCAATCGTCCGGTCAGACGGTGGGCAGGACGTGGTCGGCGAACCGGTCGCGCAGGTCGCGCTTGGAGAACTTGCCCACGGACGTCTTGGGGATCTCGTCGATGAACACCACGTCGTCGGGCAACCACCACTTGGCCACTCGCCCGTCGAGCCAGACCAGCACGTCGTCGCGCGTGAGGGTCTCCCCCGGCTTGACCACGACGCAGGCCAACGGACGTTCCGACCACTTCGGGTGCTTGACCCCGATCACCGCGGCCTCGGCCACCTTCGGATTGGCCATGATCTCGTTCTCCAACTCGACCGACGAGATCCACTCCCCGCCCGACTTCACGACATCCTTGGTGCGATCGACGATGCGCAGGTACCCGTGGTGATCGACGGTGGCCACGTCGCCGGTCTTCAACCAACCATCGGCCGTGAACGACTCCGGTGAGCGGTCGTCGTCGTAATACTCGCGGGCGATCCACGGACCGGCCACCTGCAATTCGCCGCTGGTGGTCCCGTCCCACGGCACCTCCTCGCCCGTGACCTGATCGGCCACGCGGAAGTCGACGCCGAGCACGGCGACACCGATGGAAGCCCGGATGTCGGCCTGCTCGTCCTCGGGACGATCGACATCGGTGGAGCGGACCTTGGCCACCGAGGCCAACGGACTCGTCTCGGTCATCCCCCACGCCTGCATGATGGGCAGGCCGATGGCCTGCCGGAAGCCCTCGGACAGCGCCTTCGGCACCGACGAGCCGCCGCAGGGGATGCCGCGCAACGACGAGACGTCGCGACCCTCGAGCAGGGGAAGGACCCCCATCCAGATGGTGGGGACACCAGCGGCCACCGTCACTCGCTCGGACTCGATCAGGTCGACGATCGCCGGCGGCGACAGGTCGGGACCGGGCATCACGAGGTTGGCGCCGCAGGCCACACCGATATGGGCCAGGCCCCAGGCGTTGGCGTGGAACATGGGGACCACGGGCAGGATGGTGTCGCGCTCGCACACACCGAGGCCATCGGCCATCATCCCGGCCATCGTGTGCAACCACGTCGAGCGGTGGGAGTACACCACCCCCTTCGGATTGCCGGTCGTGCCGCTCGTGTAACACATCGACGCCGCCCGGTTCTCGTCGGTGACGTTCCACACCACCGGGTTCGCCGCAGCGAGCAGGGCCTCGTAGTCGTGCACCCGGTGACCGCCGACGTCGGCCGGCATCTCACCCACTCCGTCGTCCATCACCACGATGTGGCGGACGGTGGTGAAGGTGTCCACCAGCGGCCACAGCAGTCCGAGGAGCGAACGGTCGACGAAGATCACCTCGTCGGCGGCGTGATTGACGATGTAGGTGAGTTGTTCGGGGAACAGTCGGATGTTGAGTGTGTGCAGCACTCGACCGGAGCAGGGCGCGGCGAAGTACAACTCGAGGTGACGAGAGGTGTTCCAGGCGAAGGTGGCCACCCGCCCGTCGGGACTGACTCCGAGATCGTCGAGCACGCCGCCGAGCCGACGGGTGCGGTCGGCCCACTCACCGTAGGTCACGACCTGCTTGCCGGCGGGCAGGGCCGTGACCACGTGCTTGTCGGCGAAGAGACGCTCGGCCCGCTTGAAGAAGTCGGTGAGGACCAGTGGTCCGTCCTGCATGAGTCCCTGCATGGTCCCCTCCCGGGTCGTGTCCGCCCGCCCGGCCGGACGGGCGAGAGCGTAGGTGAGAGGATCGGGCCCGTGTCCGCCGGAACCGCGCCCGCCCATCCCGCCCGGATCCATCTGGCGTGGCTGTTGGCCCCGATCGCCGTTCTGGGAGTGGCCAGCTACACCGCCGATGCCCTGTGGCCGTCGCTGGGG